>JAYEFK010000023.1:0-2448 GCA_034658575.1 Methanobacteriota archaeon | reverse complement strand
ATATCCCCTGCCCTTGCACGCCTGACAACGCTTCTGAGGATATTCTTTGCTCCCGTTAAATTGTAAGAATCCTTGTCAAGCACCACAACCTTCGCATCCATCCCCGGCTCGATTGTCCCGCAGTTAAGACCGAGCGCAAGCGCACCTGCACGGGTACAGATCCTGAGCACCTGCCCTTCATCGATCTGGAAGAGCGATGAGAGAAACCTCATCTCAGAAAAGATATCAACCGAATTAAACATCACATTATCGGTGCCGGCAGCAACCAGCAATCCCTGCGCAAGCATCTCCTTAACAGGCGGAATTCCGACCCGTGTCACGAGATTTGACCGGATGCAGACCACAACCGGGATCTCATCTTCGGCAACCCCGCGCAGGTCCTCACGGGACGCGTGTGTGAGATGTACCAGGAGATCAGGGTTTAACTCGAGCGCACCTTTGATATCGGTGGAATCGAGTTCCCCTGCGTGGATCGCAAAGACGCCTCCTTGCCGCCGTGTCCGCTCCGCTATCGCCGCTGCAAACCCTTCCGCGTAATCGTTGGTGCTGCTGAGCCCGATGCCGCCAGCCAGTTCAAGGATCGAATCGATCTCGTCCACGGCATCGCCTTCATCCCCTCCCTCGCCATCGCCTTTGCTCCCACCGGGTCTGCCAAGAATCACGGCATCCACAGCGCATCCAAAAGTTGATGCGGCACCGATCGCACGCATCAGCGCAAGCACGCCGGGAAGTCCCCCCTCCCTGAAATCGGCAAATGCACAGGTTCCAGTAGCTGCCATGTCGCAGATGCTCGCCTGCATCGCGTGCACGAGATCGTGCGTACTGGTCTCCCGGAGCACACGGTGCTTCAATCCATCAGGCGGGCGCACCAGACTGGCGATATCCGTAATCGGAGGATCCTTGAGCACGGAATCCCCGAGATGTGTGTGCGCATTCACAAAAGCAGGCAGGATGATACCGTGCGCCAGCGCATCCACACACCCCGGCTCCTCGCAGACATCAGCGATCACGCCATCCCTGATGCAGATGTAGCCCTCTGCCACATCAAAGGCTTCACCGCAGAGGATGCTTCCGGAGAGCAGGTATTCATCTATCGGCATATTCACTGATGCACTTCCTTGATCCGGTCATTGATACTGTTCTTAAGTTTCGCCTCTATCTTCTCAAACGCATCGGTGATCTCAGTACCGGAATCCGCATCATCAGGCTCGATGCTTGACAACTGCTCAAGCATCTGGTAGACCAGGAACAGATATCCCTCGGGTTCGTCTGTGATGGTTATCGAATCGCCGCTCACGTTGACGAGTTTCATTGTAATGTCGCATACCCTGCCATCCGCGTCGTAATTGGCGCCAAATCTGGTATGCTCAAGCCCCTCCGGATGTCTCAGGCACATCGCGGCATGTTCTGCTTTTGCACCATAGAGCGCGACAAGATAGCGGAGGAACGTGATGACCCGCTCTGGAACCTTCAGCCGCTCGTACTCCACAAGCACAAGCGGATCATTGGCGAAGAGCGGAAAAGTTATGGTCTGCCCGATATCCTCGCCAAATGCCAGAGCGAGAGCCGTCAGGAGGTCATCGTGTGTATCGTAGCCGACATCGCTTAAATGACACTCGATCAGATCCCGGATGTATCTCCCTTCCGGATCGCTTTTCAGGATCTTTGCGATTGCAGCACTGCCTTTTTTGATATTTTTATCAATATCCGGCGTGAACACATTTATCGCGTCTTCAAGAGTATTCCTTCTCTTTGTCATGTAGCTCACCAATCAGATTTGCGCTCTGCTGGTTAAAATATTATTTGTGGACAAGAGTTTCGGGGCAATATCATTCGACCAATGATCTCATCACTCCGCGACCCACCTACGTAAGTTCGGCACCTGTGCCCATACGCTCTGGACATCCGGTATAGCATTTGCCCTGATGCGCACGACTATTTTTATGAGTAGCACCAGAATAACTACAACTAGATGGCAAAACACCTGATGATCCTCGGAACTGCATCCCATGTCGGAAAGAGCGTATTAGCTGCCGCATTCTGCCACATATTCTCAAAGACCAGACCGACTGCGCCGTTTAAAGCGCAGAACATGAGTCTTAACTCGTGGATCACGAAGGATGGCGGCGAGATCGGGATTGCGCAGGCGATACAGGCGTGGGCTGCCGGAATCGAGCCGACCGTGGATATGAACCCGGTTCTCCTAAAGCCGAAGGGTGACCGGCTCTCGCAGGTGATCATCCTTGGCATGCCAGCGTATGACCGGGCAGCAGGCGACTATTACGAGTCGATCAACGAGGTCTCAGGGATCGTCAACGGTGCGCTTGCGCGGCTTGGTGAGATCTACGACCTGATCGTGATCGAGGGCGCGGGAGGCGCGGCTGAGATCAACCTGTACGAGAGGGACATCGTGAACATCGGATGCGCCAGATCGATAAAACCGGAGAT
>JAYEFK010000022.1:0-2451 GCA_034658575.1 Methanobacteriota archaeon | reverse complement strand
GATCGTGACGCCGCTTTCGAGGCGGAAGATGATCGTAGAATTGTGTTCGGAGTAATCTCCTTGCCGGATGTGGAAAGAACTGTTGATGTTCAAGGTATTCCCATCAACTATAAATTATGACCGTACCGATTATTTCAGTTGTACTATCATACCTTCGAGCACACGCAACTCACGAACCACCCCTTCCCGCGTCACCTCGGCAGGATTCTCCTTTCGCTTATACTTTGCTATCAGTTTCTTAACATAATCGAGTTCAGGTATCGTTGATTGGAACAGAGGCTCGTAATCCGGCAGCTCCGCAAGCGGGATTGCAACAACTTCACCTTTCTTTGTCTCTTCAGGAATTCCGTTTACCACCATAATATATGCGCATCTATCGAATCCGAATCTCCTTGCGATGTTCCTCGAGGATGCTGCTACCTGCTGTGCGCGTTTTGCGCTCATCCTTCTGTAAGCACCGACCGAGTCCTTATACTCGACAAAGAGTATCGATTCACGATTCCAGAGCATGGCGTCGTACTCGATCGGCTGCGCAAACTTGTGGTGCACCAGCACACCGAACATGACGCCGCTGCACCAACCTGCGTTGAGGTGCGTTCGAAATCGCTTCTCGGTCTCAGGGATGTCAGGGCGCGAGAGAAGGGTATATGGTTCGCTTCTTAGTTCGATCATGGGATAATCACCTGTTCATTCTTAGGGTGTGATCTCTTGAAATCGCGGTGTAAAGTTTCGTAAGTCAGAAATTTGAAATTTAGCCGGGCGCATTCGGTGGTCAGTGCCTGCGCCGTACTTCTTTCAACTCCGATGATGATCGCCTGTTTCCCGTGTTCGGATATCTTCCGTGTCACAGGTATGAAATCTTTGTCCCCGCTGACGATGACAAAAGTCTTGATGAATGGTCTTTCATAGAGCGTCTGCATGATGTCGCAGACCATCATCGGATCGGCAAGGCTTTTGGACTTATCTTCATCTCCGGCTCTATATTGTGGGGTGTATACTGGCTCAATTCCAAGTTCAAAGAATTTATACAACTTTCCTCCACTGGTGCCATCTGTGACGAGGTAAACGCGACCGAATACCATCTGCCCTGCTTTGCTGGCGACCTCGGCAAGCACATCGTAATTATAACCGGGTATCCCAACATTATCACATCCATCAAGGATGTTGTAGTGATCGATGAATAACGCGACACCCGTGTCACCGCTGTTTGGCTCTTCAGGAGTCTGCATTTACTTGCCCCTTCTGTAGGTATTGTTCAACCAGATCCGGAATCTGTTTAGTCTCCTGCAGGAAATTCAAGATTGGGGTAAATATGGGCGGAATCGTGAATGTTATGACTTCCGAGGTCTCTATTGCACTGAATAGCGAGTTTGTTATCCACTCTGCAACACTCATGTGTACATTGGATTCTACAAGTTTTGCAGACAGTTCGCTTGCCTTGCCCAGATCGCCTGCGTTGATGGCGCTTTGCACCTCTTTCCGTACCGCATCTTCATCAAGTATCGTGCCGTGCAGCCCTTCCAATATCTGTTTGGCTATCTCGTCCCTATTCTCTTCACAGACTTCAATACCGCCGAGATATACGCGATCGCCCTTCACCTGTCGTATAATGCCAGTGTTGACAGGCATAGTAATAGATGACTTATCGGCGTGCTTCCTAAGTATGTCCTCTACAAATATATCCTCTTCAAGAAACATATCTTCAATAGTCTTATATTCTTCAGTACACCTTATAGCTATAGCAGTTACCATAGAATTGGAGATCTGTTTCCCAAATTTTTCTCTGATATCGTTCATAGCTGTTTCAGACACTTTGTTAACATAGTCAAGTCCCAACTGTAATTTATATTCCAAGAATATAGTACCAACAATAAGAGATGGACCCCCCTCTGAAATAATCATATCATACGATTTATGGATATCCATGCCCTTGGTTCTCATAAGCCAACTACTGTATAAAGTATCGCTCGGAGACACGACGTATGACCAGTAAAGTTCTGCTGCTTTCTTTGGAACGTCCAGTTTAGCACACAGTCTAAAGAACTCAAACTCTGTATATCGAGTCAGCAGCTCACATACTTCGAGACTGCGTTCGTATGTAAAATCCAGAAAATATTCACGTTGTTTTACAGATTCAGGCTCTATCCAATCCTCAAACACCGCCTCGACACGAGATAATCTGTCAGGCGCAACTTCCGGTCTTCTCGACAACTCATCGAGCGCGCTTTTGATTGCAGGTCCGAGCACCACAGTTCTCATCACACTTGCCAGACTCACTCCCCCCCTGAGAGCGGTTTCAACCAGTTTCAGGTACGTTGGTGCGGGTACTCTGATCGATCTCGACACACGTTCTGCAAGTTCTTCAGATGTTGTCTCGAACGTCTTTTTTGCAACTTCAAGAATCTCACTCGCACCGATGAAATCCTTCTGTTCGTATTTTTCAGCAATGAT
>JAYEFK010000021.1:0-2466 GCA_034658575.1 Methanobacteriota archaeon | reverse complement strand
AATCTTGTGTAATCTCGTGATTTCATAGATGGATATCCACACAATAGTCGAGTACGTACGTATTCATTCCGATTCAGTCCGCAAGATATTCGCTTTCATCTGCACAACCTCAACCCCAGCCTCTGTAAAGAACTCGATCGCCATACTATCAGGGTACGCATCCCTGAACACCACACGAACGATATGTGCATTGATGATCATCTTCGCGCAGAGTATACACGGCTGGTGCGTGCAGTAGATCGTTGCGCCTTTTGTGCTCACGCCATGCAGCGCAGCCTGTATGATTGCGTTCTGCTCTGCATGGACTGCACGGCAGATCTCGTGCATCGTTCCCGATTCGATATTCGCTTGATCCCTGATACAACCGATATCAAGGCAGTGCTCAAGGTTTCTGGGCGCGCCGTTGTAGCCGGTCGATATGATGCGCTTATCTCTCACGATCACTGCGCCTACGTTGTTTCGCAGGCAGGTCGATCTGGTCGCAACGACCTCTGCGATGTTCATGAAGTATTCATCGATTGTGGGTCTCATGGGATTTCGGGTGTCGATTCTTGAATTGTTTGAATCTGTTTATCGCAGTAATCTCTTCTTCATGATCTTTAAAGCACCCGTCCGCAACCCTGTGCTTGCAGTCGTCCCACAGCTTCCGGTAATGATGGGATGAAAAGGTTCTGGCGAGTGGAAAATCCTTGAAATATGTGAGGAGGGGGGTTTTTGGATTTTGCGAAAATGCTTTAACATCTCAGGGGGTGTATGGAATCATGAGCTTACAGGAACGGATCTTCGCTGGAAAAGGGGATATCAAAGCAGATCTTGCGCTGACCGGCGGCAGGATCGTCAATGTCAACACGAAAGAGATCCTAAAAGGAGACGTTGCAGTAAAAGACGGAATCATCGTAGGCATCGGCGACATCTCAGACAAAATCGGAGATGGCACGAATACGATCGATATAACAGGAAAGTTCGTCTCTCCGGGCTTGATCGATGGGCATGTCCATTTCGAGTCCAGCATGTTAACACTCGCCCATTTTGCGATGGTAGCGATCAGACACGGCACGACCGGACTGGTCATCGATCCGCACGAGATCGGAAATGTTCTTGGGAAAGGGGGCGTTGAACTTGTTCTATCAGAGATTGAGGATTTGCCGTCCAGTGTTTTCGTCATGGTTCCCTCCTGCGTCCCATCATCAGACCTCGAGACATCAGGAGCGGTGATGGACATGCCCACTGTAACGAGTCTGCTGTATAATGATCACGTGATCGGGCTTGGCGAGATGATGGACTTTCCGGGCGTGCTCGATTGCGATCCTGAAAAACTTGATATGATCGAGGAGGCGCTGGTTCTCGGGAAGAGGGCAGACGGGCACTGTCCCGGCATGGCTGGAAGCGATCTCGCTGGGTATCTCTGTGCAGGCATATCGAGCGATCACGAGTCCCTGACGTACGAGGAAGCGATCGAGAAAGCTCGGATGGGGATGGCTGTGATGCTGCGGGAAGGTTCTGCTGCGAAGTGTCTCCACGAGTTTATACCGCGGCTCGTTGGTGACGGGATCGATCTCGGCAATTTCTTCTTTGCAACAGATGACCGGCATCCGGGGGACCTGATCCGGGGGTACATGGACGTGCTCGTGAGAACCGCGATCGATCTTGGCATCTCTCCGGTAGATGCGATATCGATCTGCACAATCAACGCTGCAAGGCATTACCGGATCGACCACCTGGTCGGATCGGTCAGCATCGGGCGGAAGGCGGACCTCGTGGTGCTGAGCGATCTCGATGGGTTCGTGATCGATAGGGTCTTTGTAAGCGGATCCTCGTCTGCTGATGCCGCTTCAAAGCCTGTGTATCCGGCAGAGGTCTTCGATACGGTGAAACTCGGCGCAATCAGTGCCGAAGACCTTTGGATCGAGAGCGGAACAGACACGGACGCAGACGTGGAGGCAAACATCATCGTCGCTATCCCTGATGGGCTGTTCACCGACTGGAGAATCGACACCATCCACTCCGAAGACGGCATTCTCAAGCCTGATTCCGGCAGGGATATCCTCTCGATAGCGGTGATCGAGCGGTATGGGAAGCGCGGAAGCATCGGGAGGGGATTTGTGTCCGGTTTTGGATTCGATGGAGGGGCGTTTGCCCAGACGATCGCACACGACTCGCATAACGTGATCGTGACCGGAGCGAACTTCGATGATATGGCGCTCTGCGTCAATGAGATCAGGCGGCTGCATGGCGGGATCGTGGTCGCTTATGACGGCGAGATTGTAGGACGCCTTCCGCTGCCGTTTGCAGGCTTGCTCTCGACAGGGAGCATCGAATCGGTGGATGCGAAACTACGGTTGCTCCATGCTGTGATGGGAGAGATGGGGTGTGTGCTTCCGTCTCCGTTCATGACGCAGTCGTTCCTTGCGCTTCCGGTGATACCGCGGCTGAAGATCACGGATCTCGGACTTGTGGATGTGGAGA
>JAYEFK010000020.1:0-2476 GCA_034658575.1 Methanobacteriota archaeon | reverse complement strand
TTGTAATGCCTCCTTAATCCTTTGCATACACTCTCCAGAACTAAAATAAACATCAACACCAACCTTTTTCAATTCTTGCAGTACATGCTCGGTATCAAAATCCCTATCTCTCGTTAAGAAGATAATCTTACATTCGTCTAATGCAATTCCAAATAGCTTAACAAACGAAAAAACAAGCGCATCCTCGAATTCCAATTCATATTTTGGGTTCTTTGAAGTATAATATGCTTCTTCGAACTGCACCGTTAAATTTTTTTCAAAAACAAGTATTAACTCGGACATATTCTTTAATACATCTCTTGGTGATTCACGTAATCTGCCTGCTAACTTTGTTATATCATCAATGACCTCATGAATTCTCTCGGTTAGTTTGGCATCTCCATACCGCTTTATATCCGGAAGTTTGGCTTTCAACCGACGTACCACCTCAGTCAATGACCTCACCTCCTCAAATGTTACTGCCAAAAATTCTATCGAGCAAATTCTAGGCGTTATGATCAGTAGTTTTGGGTTTTCAAGACTTAAACTAACGAGATTTTTGACAGCCCCATCCCCTCTTCCACCCCAAATCAGCAAGTATGTTCGTATCGACTACGAGAACTATATCCGGGAGAATTCCTTCTCCAGTCTTTCGAGTCTCTTGTCTAATGGTTCTGATAGTTTGATCCACTCAAGCGCCCCGGTCACTTCGTCAAGTATCTTCTTCTTTTCATCGATACTCAATTTCTCAGTCATATAAAACACCTTTCGCGTTGTATCTTAAATACTTTGTGATTTCTTGCCCCCTACACACCACATCCCCCTCAGACATCCCCACACATCAACCACCGCCGCCCCATCCCCAAAACCCTGCTGACACCAGAAAGCCCCATCCCCCGAAACGTGTCATGCGCCACAGCCATGATCACACCATCCATCTTCGCAACCAAAAACTGCAACCCCCGGAGGGCAGTTTTTACTCGATTTTTTGTGAAAAAATCGACCCATAGACATCAACCCCAAACTCCCGGAGCCCTTCCACAATCCCTCTCGCAGGCGACTCCCGCGTATCAGCCACATTTTCATTGTACACAAGACCCATAATCAGAACCTTTGATCACTTTTTCCACTTCATTTAGCCGTCATCCATTTTACACTACATTAGCAAAGATTTCCTCTTTCCTCGTTATTCTCGTCATATCCTTTTCTTCAATCTCTCTGACCACTTTCTCAATTCCCCTCCCATCAAGCATACGTTTCAGATAGCATAACCTGAGTAGATCAATAATATCCAACCACTCAACACCATTATCTTCGCAAAATCTCTTCGCCTTGCTATCGTTGGTCACAAAAGCCATACCTTCCCTCTTAGACAACAGAATAGATGTTAGCTCACCTGCATGAATATTTCTCAACTTTATCTTCTTCTCTTCATACTCTTTGATCAATTCTGAATCCAGATAAACAATCCCAAATCCTTGTTCTAAAATATCATCAACAAAATCATACCCTGCTTCCTTTGCCCTCAAAAGCTCGTTGTAAACCTCAAAAGAGATTACAAGACTCGTTTTCGGAAACAATTTCCTCAGCAAATCAGTTCTACCTATTTTGCCAAACATGCTCAGTATATCGGTATCGAATATCATACTATAAGTATTTCCTGAGCTTCTTGTCCATTTCTTCTGCTGGTCTCGCCTCTATCTCTCTTGTAAATCCTCTCTTCCCTAAAATCTCTTTAAATTCAATTGTAGTCACCCCAGCGATCTCCGCCGCCTTACTCAAGGACACCTCCCCTTTCTTGTAAAGTTCTATCGCTACGGTAACGTTCAGCTCCGTATTCTCTCGAAATAGACTTATTACGGCATTTTTTATTACTTCGGATTTGTTTGAGTAATACCCTGCGTCCAACAACGCCCTCACTTTTCTCTCAATATCAACAGATAGTGCCTCCATTTTATCGTGCCTCCTAATTATAAGATGATTACAATCCCCTATAATAAAACCCTTTCTCCTCAACATCTCCCGCATCAATCATCCCCATCACATCAACCACCACAGCCCCCACACCCAAAAACCCGCTGACGCCAGAAAGCCCCATCCCCTGAAACTCGTCATGCATCACCATCACAATCGCACCACCCATCTTCGCCAAACTTGGCAGAGGAATCTCGGAGGTGCATGAGATGTCAGTAGCAGTAGGTTGATCAAAAACTGTAACCCCGCCCGAAGGGCAGTTTTTACTCGATTTTTTGTGAAAAAATCGACCCATAGACATCGACCCCAAAATCAGAAACCCCCTCAACAATCCCTCTCGCAGGCGACTCCCTTATATCAGCCACATTCTCCTTGTACGCCAGACCCATAATCAGCACCTTCGGCCCCTTGATCACCTTCCCTGCCTCGTTTAACCCCCTGATCATCATCCCCGCCACATGCGCAGGCATCGAATCATTGATCGCCCTACCTGCAAGGATCACCTGCGGATGATACCCGAACT
>JAYEFK010000019.1:0-10780 GCA_034658575.1 Methanobacteriota archaeon | reverse complement strand
GTGACGCCGACTGCATGGGCGCTGAACATCAGCGAGTCTATGAATTTCAATGCCACCGGATATGATCACAACGATGACCCGATAGATCCGGCAAATATAACATTCGCATGGTACACCACCCCGGCAGGCGTCGGGACGCTCAACGCGACGACCGGATCTGTCATAAACTTCACAGCACGTCATGCAGGGTGCACCGAGATATACGCGGTCAACGGCAGCGTATCGAGTAACGAGACCTACAAGGTATGGGTCACAGTAAACGCGCCTCCTGAAACAGGAAACGTCGCCAACGGAACCGGTAACGCCACATCAGGCAACTCAACAGCGATCGTCCGGCTCAACAACAGGTCGATCAACGGCATGATCATAATCGAGGAGATCGGTGACCCAATTAACGGAACAGGAGACATCGGGAACCGGACAGGTCTTGGCACAGGCTCCGAACCGGTCAAGGGCGCCAACGTCACAATAATCGGAAGTATAGAGGCAGCACTCAATGATACGGGCGGCTACGTACATATCAGGGTCGAGTACAACGAGTCGCAACTCGGCAACATCGATGAGAACACGCTTTACATCTACAAGTTCGTAAACGGCACCAGCTGGGTGCGACTGGTTGCAGGCAATCCATCATACTGCATCGCAAATGGCAGGAACACGACCGCGGACTATGTCTGGGTTAATGTGACCAACTGCAGCGTATTCCTGCTCGCAGGTACGGGGGCAGCAACGGTGACTCCATCCGGCGGTGGTGGCGGAGGCAGCGGCACATACCCGCCAGGATGGTTCGATACTCCGGCGCCTGCCGTGACCGCAACGAAAGCACCAGCGCCATCGGCGACAGCAACCGCGACAGATGCGCCGCCGGGCGAGCGCGTGACGCCAGCACCGGTGAAGAGACCCGATGCGACAAAGACGGCTACACCGGCGGCGGAAGGCATGACGGCAGGGGGTGCGAAGAAGGGTGCGCCGGGGTTCACCGCGGTATTTGTGATCGCAGGGATGCTCGCGGCGGTGTATGCGGTGATGCGGTGGAGGATGTGATTCATCTGATGACAGTTTGGCGAAAGTTTTAGGTGTGTCAGGTGCGAATAGCAAAAGAGATGAGTGAGCTAACAGAACAGGGTTTAAAATTATTGATCCCCACATATTACAAAAGCGAAAAGGAGCTTTTGAAGGAAGCATTCAGGATCATCATACGCAATAATCCGAAAATAAGGATTGACCTCGCACTGAAACTTTACAATAACAAAAAAACGTCTTTAGCAAAGTCTGCTGAAATTGCAGGTCTCACAACGATTGAGTTCAAAGAGATTCTCGCAGATAGGGGGATAAAAAGAGAAATCGAGGGAGATGAAATAGAAGAGATCGACAGGAAGATCAAAGAGGTCTTTGGATGATCGTGGTCTCCGACAGCGATATTTTGAGCATGTTCGGAAAGGCTGACGCGGTTTCACATCTTATGCGATTGTTCGGGGATATTCACATCCCACCGGCTGTTTATGAAGAGCTTAGAAGGGCAAAGGAGATGGGTTTCGATTTTGTGGACGACTTGATCGACAACATCGAGATTCTGAATCTGAGCGGAGATGAATATTCGGAATTTGTCCGGCTTGCCAACGATGAGCGATACCTGCACAGCGGGGAACTGCAGGGGATCGTGCTATGCGGGAACCGAAACGGCGTGCTTCTGACAAATGACCGGAAAGCAAAGAATTTTTGCAAGAGGGGCGGCATCGCGTATTTCGATATCAAAGGAATTTTAAGGGCTTTTTACATGGAAACGGTGTTGAACGAAGAAGAAATAAGAAGTCTGGTTAAGGAAATTGAAGAAAAGGATAATACCCGGATAAAGGGATTCGAAGAGATTTTTGAGTAAGATCTGCCTCAATGTGCAGATTCCAAGCGGTGTCAGCTTTGCCGGAGTTGTGAACTCCACGAATATAACTGTGGGGGATGTGATGTTAACAAAGAATCGCCATGGCGTATCATTTGCATATACAAACGATTCAAGAGTTGAGAACGTCACCACAAACTCGGACTACAACGGCATCTGATGTCTTCGAGCAACAACACGTTCACGAACAACACCGCATCGGACAACAACGGCATATTCCCGTGGACTTCGAGCAGCAACACAATCTACACAACTACTTCAATAATATCTTCGGCAACGCCTATGACACCAGGAACAACACTTGGAACATTACACCCCCCACACCGGAACAAACATCATTGACGGGTCGTATCTTGGCGGTAATTACTGGTCTGATTATGCAGGATCCGATACGAACGGCGACGAAGGGTGCGCCCGGGTTCACCGCGGTCTTCGTGATCGCAGGGATGCTTGCAGTCGCTTACGCGATGATGCGGCGCAGGGCGTAGGCGGAAGCATATACGATGACGAACGAAGGGAGCACTTCCCTTCGCTGTCTTTCTTTTTTTTGTGTTCGGTCCCGTGTTCTGGTTGAGATGCCCGCGAATGTCTATGCCATTTACTCATCCGGGTCATTCATGATCCCTTGATCAGAGGGAAGGCGACACTCCCCCAATCTACGGACTTATGCGTACCGCCGCCCAATAAAATCCCAACCGACCATGAAACTTGACGCAATCCAGTTCTTCACAAACACATCGATCATGCTCTCGATGGTCTTCATCCCGCTTCTTGCAGAGGACCTCGGAGCCAGCTACATGCAGATAGGGATCATCATGAGCGTATATGGTCTCTGCCTCGGCGTATCGTCGTATATGTTCAGCAAGGCGGCTGATGCATGGAATATCAAAAGACTGTTGCTGGCTGGTCTTGCCTGTTCGGCAGCCGCATATCTCCTGCAGGCATTTGCAGACGATCCACTCACGCTCGGACTGGCTCGGGGACTTCTCGGAATCGCTATCGGCATGTACCCTGCGGCTCTGATCATGCATGTCTACGGGATGAAACGGAGCATCAGCAAGTTCATCTCGTTCTGCGCTCTCGGCTGGGCTGCGGGATTCCTTGGAGCGGCAATCATCGGAGATTATGACTTGATATTCGCTGCCAGCTCCGCTCTCGTGGCGCTCTCCTTTGTAATCGCGCTGACTCTGCCGGAAGTCAAGATCAAGCGGCTGAATGTCAGTTACCTATCGCTCGACACGGTGAGAGCGAACTGGGCGATATACGTGCCGTTCCTGATGCGACACGCAGGAGCCACAGCCGTATGGACGATCTTCCCGCTGTACATGGCAAGTCTCGAAGCAGATAAATTCTGGATCGCAGCCATCTACGCAATCAACCCGATGATGCAGTTTTTCATGATGCGGCGGCTCGATGGTAAAGATATGGTATCGATTGTTAAGTACGGGTATCTGGTATCCGCGATCGCTTTCTTAAGTTTTATCCCGCCGACAATATTTTATTATGCCATACCTGGGATGGCGCTGGTCGCTCTTTCGTGGTCGTTTCTGTATGTGGGATCGACCGAACTCCTGCTGCGCCGAAACGAGGATAAAGCAGCATCAGCAGGGTTGATCACAACGGTCATCAGTCTCGCATCCGTGGCAGGTTCACTTATCGGAGGCGCGGTTTCGCAGTACCACGGTTTTGTAGCGGTGCTCGTGGTCGGAGCAGTGATGTGCTTTTCCGGTTTTCTGATCTCGGCTAAATATCTTACGCGTACATATTAACCGGCTGGAGGGGGTGAGATCAAAGAAGCGAATCGATACAAATTCGGGAAGCGCTGCATCGACTACTACATTCGTCAGGGATGCGCATCAGCCTGTTATTTCTGCTCAGAGCCAATCTTCTGCAAACGGCACTGGACTGCACTGGATCCTGAGCGGGTGATGGACGAGCTTGAGCACCTGAAAATCACCTGCAACATCGACACATTCATGATACGGGATAGCGATTTCTTCTTAAATCTCCGCCGCGTAAAGGAACTGAGCAATCTTCTCATCGAAAGAGACCTCGGGGTGCGGCTTACAAGCGTCAACGGAAGGATGGAGCAGTTGTCCAAAATGAGCGATGATCTGTGGTCACTGGATTCTGGAAGCCATATTCGCGGAATTCGAAGACCCCTCAACCCCGGTTGCGGTGCGTAAGTTCAAGTTCCCGCAGGAAGACAGCCGCGGTCATGGTATCGCCCAGACCGACTGTGGTTATCGGGTGCTCGCACCAGAGCGACGGCACGATGCAGACCGAGTAACCGCCCAATTTCAGATGCACCCCGTTTCCGATATTCTTTCCACCAAAACACTCCTGAACCTCCGAGCATTCATGAACCCCGACATCGTTCGGCACCATATCCCTTGCCGCATCAGGTAGCATGTCCTTGTCTACATGCCCTCTCTCTGCACGTACGGCAGATGCGCTTGCGCCCGCATTCAGCGCATCGATCTCGGATGCCGGATCGATATAGGCAGGATCAAAGGTGCTCACGATAAAATCCCGGGCGTGGATGCATAATCTCGACATCCCGAGTTCATCGATCGTCTCTACAGATTTTCCGATGATGTTCTTGCCTGAAACGCTGGCATCATCTCCGAGAAACTCCTGTTCGTTCATGCCGATGCTGTCCACGATACCGGAGATGCTTGCAATCACATAATCCCGGATCCTGCCATCCAGAAAATCTCCTGATTCGAAATGTATCAAAAGATCCGGGTTTGATGATTTCCATCCATGCAGTTGCGCTGTGATGCGGCGCATCCGGTCGAGGTACGTCGATCCGTCCAGGTATCTGCCCTGCAGCAGATGAAGCCCTGCAACCAGTACGCCGTCCATCTCCCTGATATGCGCATCAGAAAAACCCTCGAATGCCGGATCGACGTAGATGGCTATGTTTCTCGGATCATACGTTGCTATGAGCCGGTTGTCACACGGCGCTCTGATCGTCCGGTCGGGCAGTGTTATCTCCTCACCCTTTTTGAAATCGAAGACATGATGTGTGGAATCCTTCTTGTCCCTGATCGCATCGCATGGCTTTGATAAAACGATGCCGCCATCCTTGTAAACCGGAATCCGTATCGTATCTCCTGCCAGCAGGTCTGCCTGTTTCCTTGACAGGGATGCCACATTCGGGATCACGACCGCGGCTCCGAGTTTGGAGAGGACGTCCGCAGCGATTCCTGCGTTTCCACCCAGACGAAGTACAGGTTCATCCTTTACCAGAGACGACGACGCCCTGATGGCACCAGGCGTTTCAAGCTGGTACTCGCCGCCGGTTCCGCGTCTCATACATGCAAGCAGAAGCGCAAGAAAATCATCCATATCGCGGATCAGGTCAATTGTATCCGGAGGATCCGCAATCTTGCAGTCGCTTACTCTTAAGTATTCAGCAACCTTTGCCCCATCGATGGTGCACACCGAATCGATGTTAACGTTGTAGCAGCATAGTATCTGTTGCGCCTTCATGCTGCCTCGAGATCCAACATGCATCCTGCGCCCTGCCCGAGCCCCTCATCGATCCGCACCTCTATCTGGCTTACATTCGGACCCATCCGGGACGCGATTCCAGACGCCACGTACTCACTCAGGCTCTCTGCGCTCGTTGAATCGGTCGGAATAAAGACGACATCATCTGCCGGAAACCGGTAGTTTTTCTCGCCGATATCAACGATTACGCAGTCAGCCTCCGTTCTGATCTTTATGCGGGGGTCGTTCCTGGCGATGATGACGTGGTGATCGAGACTGCCGCAGATCTCGGCAATCAACTCCTTCAAGAGCTCAAAATCGATGATAAACTCATCACTCCGCGTCCCGTGTATCTTCACGCTCACCGCATACGTATGCCCGTGCAGTCTCCCGCATTTTTGATGGTATGGTATCAGATGGCAGGCAGAAAATCGGAGTTTTGCCATCCATCCGTTCAGTTCAATCCACAAGATAATCGCCTTCAGGTTAGAATCTTCTTGATCTCATCTGCTGCCTTGCCAAGTTCCACGAGCACAAGTCCGAGACTGATCTCTGTTGGGGTGAGCACCACAACCAGTGCTTTTGGTCCGGCACCGATCGCAATTAATTTCCCGTTGTTCGATTCAACGATTACCCGATCAGGTATTCCTTTTTCCAGTTCCGCAGACGCGGTTTCCGCAGCGCCGAGCATCGTTGCAGACATGGCAGCAAAAGTCTCGTCATCGCCTTTCTGCATACGCGATACCATGAGCAACCCGTCCCGACTCGCAATCACACTTGATTCGATCTCCCCGGTCTTCATAAGATCTGATAAAACTTTATCTAACATTTCCGTTGTTGCCATGATTAATCCTCCGTTAAATCAAAATGTATGATACATTCCCCGGTCTCATCGTACTCGCCAGCATCCTTCCGCCCGCCCCGAACCTTCCGACCCATCACGTTCTGGATCAGACAGGTTGCGAGAATGCCGACAGGACAGACTCTGGTTGCGGAGATGCCGATCTTCTCACGCACCTCCTTTCCGAGATGGTGTCTACAGTGTTTCGTTGTCAGTATCAGTTTACCCTCCACAAGTTCCACTTTCACATCATCGGCACTCACACCGCGCTCGAAGAGCAACTGCAGTCTCTCGACATCGGTCATGTTGGTCATATCCGTATCGCCGGAAAGATACTCGATGATCTGCTTTCCGTATTCGCGCGAGAGATTCCTGATGATCGCCTTGTAGCCATCCCCAAACATCTTCTGGGCAGATACCATAAACCCCCTTGAGATGATCATTTCGGACTCGATGAATCGATCGATAGATCTCCCGGTTCTATCTGTTGACTCCCTGTCCATACAGCGTTTTGGTATTTGGTGGCATATAACAGTTTCGTTGAGACGAGGGTCATACCTTTGCAGGGGTGTTCACCCCCCCATGCCCGTTTCCGAATCAGTAGTCGTACTTTCTATGGTATCCCCTTGGCGTTATGATCCGCTCCCCCCAGATCCTTGATTCGCTGTTTCCGATTATCGCGGTGGTATGCATATCGACGAAGTCGTCGTAATCGAGCACACGCTCAAGCGTTGTCACAACAGCGCGCTCACCATCCCTGTATGCGTTCTTCACGAGCCCCACCGGCACCGACCCGGACCTGTGTCTCCTGACCATCTCTATACATCTGGCAAAGTTCGTATTCCGGTTCCTGCTCTTCGGATTATAGAGAACGATCACAAAGTCGGAAGCAGCAGCAGCAGCGATCCTCTTCTCAATATCCTCCCGTGGTGTCAGCAGATCGCTCAGACTGATAGATGCGAAATCGCTTGTGATCGGAGATCCAATAATGCTTGCTGCCGCATTTGCCGCTGTGACGCCAGGAATTACCTGTATCCGGGTACCTGTATCCGCGTCCGCGCCCTCCTTCTCTGCGATCTCCAGCACGATCCCTGCCATACCATAGACTCCCGCGTCGCCTCCGCTTATGATGGATACGGTATTTCCCCCGGATGCCAGTTCCAGCGCGTGTCTGGCGCGAGCGATCTCCTCCCCCATCGAACTGGTTATAACATTCTTTCCTGGCAGCAATGGCTCGATCTGGCTGAGATAAGTGGTGTTACCGATTACGTAATCAGATTCCAGGATTGCCTGCTGCGCGGCGACGGTCATCAAATCCGGAGATCCCGGACCGATGCTGACGATGTAGAGTTTACAGTCTTTAATGGACATATTTTAGTGTCATCGTCCTCTTTCATCTTATGCGCTTTGGCGCCACACCGGCGAAACCTTTATCTTCCAGGACTCCAACGTAGAAGGGTAGCACTTTTATGTTACATGATTTACGATGCATATAGCAACCAACGTTGTTATAGAAGGGCGAAGGGCGAGATACCTGTATCTTGCTTGATGAAGCCATGTATACGTGCGACCCAGACGCTTACTGAATTAGTAAGACGGATTCTGGTAATTATACCGTTTGGTGGATAGTTCGGCTCAAGTGCTGATGAAGGACGTGCCAAGCTGCGATAAGCCCAGGCGAGGCGCATGGAGCCATTGAACCTGGGATCTCCGAATGAGACTTCTTGATGTGACGCGAGTCACATCGATCCTTCGGGATCGGGAACGCTCCGAATTGAAACATCTCAGTAGGGGCAGGAAAAGAAATCAATTGAGATGCTGTGAGTAACGGCGAGTGAAAACAGCAGAGTTCAAACCGAATCTTTCCTCGAAAGAGGATAGAAATGTGGTGTTGTGAGGCAGATCATATACAGTCCAAACTGGTGAAGTCGAACTCATCTGGAACGTTGGGGCATAGAGCGTGATAGCCGCGTAGACGTAAACCAGTGGATCGTGATCTGATCCTCGAGTACCGTGGGTCGGAAATCCCGCGGAAATCTGGGAGACATCAACTTCCAAAACTAAATACAACTTGAGACCGATAGCAGAGTAGTACCGTGAGGGAATACTGAAAAGCATCCAAAAGATGGAGGTTAAAAGTGCTTGAAACCATACGGTGATAGTGGGGTATGGCATGAAAGGATCTTCGCCGTGAAGGAGGCAGTCGTGAGGCTGTAGTACGGGCGGCGTTGCCGATGTCATATCATACGTTTTGAAGAACGGACCAGGGAGTGTATCTTGGTGGCGAGACCAACGCTTGAAAAGCGGAAGTCGAAGCGAAAGCAACACGCGCGTAGCCTGTAAGGGCATGGCGCGGGGTATACAAGTGCCCGAAGTCACTGGGGTACGACCCGAAGCCGGGCGATCTATGCGTGGGCAGGTTGAAGCGTGGCGAAAGCCGCGTGGAGGACCGGAAGCGGTACTGATATGCAAATCGTTCGCGTGACCTGCGTATAGGGGTGAAAGGCCAATCGAGCCCGGCATCATCTGGTTCCTTCCGAAACATGTCGCAGCATGACCTGATCGGAGATCGTTAGCGGTGTAGAGCACTGATTGGGGGTGTCGGGGGAGAAATCCCTCGCCCCCCTGTCAAACTCCAAAGTCGCTATCATCGTAGAAGATCGGAGTCCGGGCACGGGGTAAGCTCGTTGTCCGTAAGGGAGACAACCCTGACCGTGGTTAAGGTCCCTCAGTGTCGGCTAAGTGTTAAAAATAAAGGGCGTCCCAGGCCATAAACAACTGGAAGGTTAGCTTAGAAGCAGCTACCCTCTAAGGAGTGCGTAACAGCCCACCAGTCGAGGTTTGGGGCCCCGAAAATGGACGGGGCTCAAGCCGACCACCGATACCACGGAGTATCGTAAGATAATCTCGTAGGAAGGCGTCCTGTTTGGGCAGAAGCAGGGCTGTAAAGTCCTGTGGACCATGCAGGAACGAAAATCCTGGTAACAGTAGCAGCAAAGTTAGGTGAGAATCCTAACCGCCGAAGGGGCTAGGTTTCCTCGGCAATGTTCGTCAGCCGAGGGTTAGTCGGTCCTAAGACGTACCGCAATTCGAGTACGCCAAAAGGGAAACAGGTTAATATTCCTGTACCATCCAGACTGTATCCGCAAGGACCTGACGCATCCGGATAGGTTGGGCAGTGCCGTCGCGCTGTTCAAGTACCGAAGCGGGTGGAGTGCCGTAATGGCGAGAAGCCTCGCGAATGTGTGATGACGAAAGTCAACTGAGTCCAGGTGCCCGTGAAAAAGGAGTTTGGATGTCCGTACCGAGAACCGACACAGGTGCCCCTAGCTGAGAAGGCTAAGGCGTGTCGGATAACACTAGCTAAGGGAATTCGGCAAATTAGCTCCGTAACTTCGGGATAAGGAGTGCCTGCCTCGTGAGAGGCAGGTCGCAGTGACAAGGGAGCTCCAACTGTCTAATAACAACATAGCGGATCGCGAACCCGAAAGGGCTAGTACGATCCGTGAATCCTGCCCAGTGCAGGTACCTGAAAACCCGGTTCAACGGGATGAAGGGCCTGTCAACGGCGGGGGTAACTATAACCCTCTTAAGGTAGCGTAGTACCTTGCCGCTTAATTGGCGGCTTGCATGAATGGATCAATGAGAGTTCTACTGTCCCTAGCTAGAATCCGGTGAAGCTTACATTCCAGTGCAGAGTCTGGAGACCCCTAATGGGAAGTGAAGACCCCGTGGAGCTTTACTGCAGCCTGTCGCTGGGTCTCGATTCTGGATGTGAAGGATAGGTAGGAGGCATCGAAGCGCTCTCGCCAGGGAGCGTGGAGCCAACCTTGGGATACTACCCTTTCAGAATTGCGGCTCTTACCCTCCGTCTGGAGGGGACCCCGATAGGTGGGCAGTTTGGGTGGGGCGCCACGCCCTCGAAAAGGTATCAAGGGCGCCCTAAGGTTGACTCATCAGGGTCGGAAATCCTGAGAAGAGTGCAAGAGCATAAGTCAGCCTGACGTGATTTCGCATAGCAGGGAATCGCGAGACGAAAGTCGGGTCTAGCGAACCTACGTCGTTTCTTGATGGAACTCGTAGACGACAGAAAAGCTACCCCGGGGATAACAGAGTCGTCACCGGCAAGAGTACATATCGACCCGGTGGCTTGCTACCTCGATGTCGGTTCTTTCCATCCTGGCTGTGCAGCAGCAGCCAAGGGTGAGGTTGTTCGCCTATTAAAGGAGATCGTGAGCTGGGTTTAGACCGTCGTGAGACAGGTCGGTTACTATCTATTAGGGGTGTTTTGAAGTCTGAGGGTAAGTTGCTTTTAGTACGAGAGGAACAGAGCAACGGTGCCTCTAGTCGATCGGTTGTCTGACAAGGCATTGCCGAGCAGCCACGCACTAATGGATAAGGGCTGAAAGCATCTAAGCCCGAAACCAAACCTGAAAAGAGACTTCTCTAAGGATACTTGTAGAAGACAAGTTTGATAGAGTCGGGATGTACGCACCAAGGCAACGAGGTGTTCAGTCCGCGGCTACTAACATCCGTATCAGATT
>JAYEFK010000018.1:0-2486 GCA_034658575.1 Methanobacteriota archaeon | reverse complement strand
TAAGCCGGCGATGCATACGGTTTTGTCTTTTAGATTATGATCCATTTGGGAACCCCCTCGATAGTCTCTTTTAATCGTACTCGTTTATCAATGTTTGTGGCGGTATTTATCACGGCTTCCAGACCTTGAGCCACTCAACCCGCTTGAAATCTCTGTCATTGGTTGCGATGTTCGCGGTTCCGCGGTATCCGGATTTTCATGTGGTGCCTCATCAGGTCATCTTCTCTTCTTCCCATAGAAGAGATCAATGTATTCTTCATTTGTAAGATCAGCTTTAGCGATGAGTTTCTTCAAAAGACTTATACCAAGCGTTCTTCTCTTGTGAACAGGTATAGAGAGATGAACATCGCTCCCTTCTTTTATCAAGATGTGGTGACTCCCTTCAATGTGGTTCACCCTCCAACCAGCCCTTTTGAAGGCAGCGATATGCTTATCGCCGCTTGCCCTTGGCATTCTATGCATGCACGGTCCCGGTGATATCTATAGACATACCGAGCTTACGGTTAAAAGATGGTATTTTGATTTGCTCACCAGCCACTTTTAACCTTGATTTGAGACATCCGACAATTGCTTCATTTATATTTTCGATCGCTTCTTTGAGGGTATCTCCCTCTGAAAGACATCCAGACAGGTCGGTACATTCAACTACATACCGCCCATCTTCATCAACCTCGATTACGATGTTAAACTCCATGTGTACTTCTTTATCGCAATTTTATTATAACCTTTCTCTTCCATGTCAAACTCGCAGTCATCCCCACCATCACCCCACGCACACGCTCCCGACTCCATTCACAAGTACACCAGCATCAATCAGCCCCTCGCATCAACCACCGCCCCCTCCCCCAAAACCCCGCTGACACCAGAAAGCCCCATCCCCCGAAACTCGTCATGCACCACAGCCACAATCACACCATCCATGCGCCCTTCGGGCAGTAATCTGTAATCTGTAACATGTCATCCAGAGCCCTCACACCAAACCCCTCGATCTCATCCCTGCCAAGAATTGTAACCCCGCCCGGAGGGCATTTCTTACTCACAAACTTTTCACAAAAGTTTGATCAAAAACTGTGAGCCCTTCTGCTGCGCCTTTGGGCGGGGGAATAAGCGAAACCCCACCCGGAGGGAAGTTTTTACTCGATTTTTTGTGAAAAAATCGCCTTGATCGCATTCCCTGCCTCGTTCAACCCCCTGATCATCATCCCCGCAACATGCGCAGGCATCGAATCATTGATCGCCCGCCCTGCAAGAATCACCTGCGGATGATACCCGAGCTCCTCAGCCCTGTGTACCAGATAGTACGGATTCACACAGGAATCAGAGTGACCAGTTACGCCGATATCTCACTTTGTCGCCCCATCCAAGAATGGGTCACACTCATGGAAAAACTTTGTAGATATCATCTCTACTTTTCACCCTATAAAAGACGATTCTGTTCTCTGCTTCTACCTTGCATCCTATTCTATAATTGCCCACCCGTATCCGATAATAATCCCTATATCCTCGCATCTTTTTTATATCCTGCACGCAAAAGATATTCTCGAGTTTAGAAATCTCCTCAAAGACCAATTTCTCGATCCGTTTTCGGTACGTCGGTGGCAGCTTTGCTAAATCCTTTAAGAACGTCTTTTTGTAGAAGCAGGCTATCATATCAATCCTTGTTTAAACTGTTATAATACTGTCTCGCGCTTTCTGGCGACAAAACAGCCTCATCCTCAACTTCTTCCATATACCTGCCGAGACCAAAGTTTTCAAGGATTTCCTCCACCTTTTCAAATGTTTCTATGTCTATTACAACTGCTCTCTTCCTGTTATCAGCAGTCACCACATACTCCTTTGTCATTTCAAGCATTGTTCAATGCCTCCGTCTTTGCATCCCTTTCAGTACTTCTTGTCCCATGCTTATCTGATAGTGTTAGTCCCTTCATATTATTTTACCTTTACAGTGTTTCATAATGAAGTCTCTGTTTCTTCACCTCCCCCGCATCAAACACCCCTCGCACATCAACAACCACGCCCCCCACACCCAAAAATCCAGTCACACCAGAAAGCCCCATCCCCCGAAACTCGTCATGCGCCCTTCGGGCAGTGATGTGTAATCTGTAACCTGTCATCAAGAGCCCTCACACCAAACCCCTCAATCGCATCCCGCGTAAGCATCGGATCCCACCCGGAGGGCATTTCTTACTCGCAAACTTTTCACAAAAGTTTGATCAAAAACTGTAACCTCCTTCGAGCGGAAGAATAAGCAAAACCCCACCCGGAGGGCATTTCTTACTCGCAAACTTTTCACAAAAGTGGCTCTTTGGTAATTCCCGTGAAATCGATCTCCATGATAAATCAAGTAAATAAGGAGTATCTGGTAAGGCTCATAACATCGCTTACATCAAAAGGCTCAACACATCGTTTACACTCCAAGTGCATATTAGGTCCATAACATCGTTTACACTTTTCTTATTCAGAACTTCTCTTCGAATATTTTTGCA
>JAYEFK010000017.1:0-2492 GCA_034658575.1 Methanobacteriota archaeon | reverse complement strand
ATCGAAAGCTATATATCGATCCGGATTCCTTTGTAGGCACACAGGTGAATATATGCTGAAGACACCGTGGAAACGGAAACAGGGCACCAAAAGTTACGCGTACATGAGCGCAAGAGTGCGAGCGATGAAGAGCAAACTGCTGCCAAAGGAAGCGTATCCGAGACTGATGAAGATGGAGATCGCAGAGATCACAAGATTCATCGAGGACTCCGAGTACAAGGCAGATGTTGACGAACTTGCGCAGAGATATGATGGCGTCAATCTGATCGAACATGCCCTGAATCAGAATCTTGCGCTGACATATCGAAAACTGCTCACCATATCGGCAGGAGAGTCGCACCAGCTGATCTCCGAGTATCTCAGGTGGTGGGATATCTGGAACATCAAGACCATCCTCCGTGGGAAGAAATATGGCGCGACCGATGAGGAAATTCTCGAATCCGTGGTCTCAGCAGGGCAGTTTGGCTATCGCGACCTGACGACCCTTGTACAGAAGGATGTTCCGGAGATCACCGAGATGTTAAGGCAGAACTATCCGCTCGATGGATATTCGGAAGAAGAACTGGATCACTTCGAGAACGTGCTTGACAAATTCTACTACGAAAAATTAACCGAGATCGAAGCTGTGCGCAAGCCGAAGACGAAGAGCCACCGGATATTTTCAGAGATGATCAGGACCGAAGTCGATATGAAGAATCTAAAGACGCTCTTCCGGTCTGCAAAAGCAGGGGTAAAGCGGGAGCAGATCATCGATATGCTGATTCCGGGCGGGCTTAAACTGAATACGATTGCGCTTATCAAACTGACCGGACTGCCTTTCAATGAATTCACAGCATCGCTTCGGGACTATCCGTACTGGGATGATCTCCTCTCAGGCATTGTGACTGAGGATATGGACTCGTTGATCGGTGTTGATACCGGTCTTGAGAAGTACTGGCTCGAGTATGCTGCACGAACCTCGCATTACTACCCGCTCTCGATCGTCCCGATCATGGATTACATCCTCTCCAAGAATAGCGAGGTCAACAACATCAGGATGATCGTACGCGGCAGCGAGGCAGGGCTCTCTGACGAGGTGATCCAGAGCAGACTGGTGCTGTGAGTGTGAGCATGGCATCACGAACCGGTGCATTCATCAAACTGCTCAGACCCGAAATCGCTGCGATGGATCTTGCGCTTCCGGCAGCAAGTGCACTTCTCGCCACTTATCTGCTGACAGGGGGGATCCCGCCGCTTTTCCCATTCGTACTGGCTGTCATCGGCGGATACTGCGCAATCACCAGCACGTATGTCTTCAATGACTGCTGCGACATCGACATCGACAAGATCAACCTGCCAGACCGCCCTCTCGCTTCCGAGCGTGTTACACGGCGCCAGGGGATGTTGTATGCTTTTCTTCTCTTCGTCGTTGCGGCAGCGGTTGCGCTGTATTTAAATCCCGAATCCCTTGCAGTGCTAATCATCGCGACCCTCGCGATCAGCCTATACTCTACTATCGCAAAACGAGCCACTTTCTTAAGTTTTCTTCCGGTCGGGTTCGCGTACGGACTCGTGCCGATCGGGATGTGGCTCGCATTCGATCCGGCGGGAGTGCTGGATCTCGGCTTGGTACACTCGTACGCGCCCGATGATGGTGTGCTCCTGCCGCTCCCTGCTATATTCTTCGGCGCAATGATCTGTGTCACAGACTGGGGGTTCACGCTATCAGGCGTGGCAAGGGATGTCGAGGGCGACCGGATCCGGGGTGCTCCGACGTTTCCTGTGACCTTCGGCGTTCCTGCGACATCGAAGTTTGTGATGGTGTGCTGGGCATGCGGCGTTCTCTTCTCGCTTGCCATCGGATATACAGCGGGTCTCGGACGCATCTACTTCATCGGCGCAATCTTTGCCGGAATCTGGATGCTAGTGCAGGCAGCGGATTTTATGCGAAACCCTCTGCCAGATAGGGGGGGACGGTTGTTCCTGCAGGCATCGTGGTACCGGGCAGTGATCTTTACCGCGATGATCGCGGATGTGGTGTTGGGCGCAGTTGGATATACGCTGTGATCCGAATATGCCGCCTTCTTAGGCGGACTGTGTAACAGGGAGATCATCCGCGGAAGCAACCACAACCTATATTTGTGCAAGCACGAGAGACTAAAACGTACGGTACCAAGGTGTAAAGATGGTTAAAATTAAGGATAAGCGTTCAAACGGAGCAAATCTTGGTTCCTCGTGTTTCAAAGAGGGTAATGGCTGAAAGTATTGGCATCAGTACTGTTGCTATTGATAAACCGGCACTGGAGAACTCCGGAGGAATGGAATCTCGTAATTCCTACCAGAAAGATCGGGCGGGCAACGCTGTATGAATTAAACGAGGAAAACCCGATCGTTTCACAGTTACTTGAGTTTGACGAGGTTGCCTCGACCTACATGTCAGAGCTAATCAGCGAGCAAGAACTTCGCGCGACCGCTGCGATACATGAACCTGTGCCGGCAGCCGCGCATTCCGT
>JAYEFK010000016.1:0-11013 GCA_034658575.1 Methanobacteriota archaeon | reverse complement strand
GACAGAAGATGTCACGGCAGTGAACCACATCATCCTGAGGGGTCGATGTACAACAAGCACACAGACCGGATATACTGCACGGCCTGCCACGTCACATCTTACGGCAAGGAGCAGACCGTTGAGATCTGCCGTAACTGGGAGACCCGGCACCTCCAACATCTGGGTGCAGACGTTATGTACCACGAGATGATCGCGCGTGAGCGCAACCCTGCACCGATACACGTCTGGTGGAACAGGTGGTCTGAGATCATGGATCTCGCTGACCCTGTCGTGCTTGACGACGATGGAGTTGTTGTAATGGCAAAGCCAGTCGGGAGCGTCAATGATTCCGCGTCAAAGATTTATGCGGCAAGACTGCATCTTGGCAGGCAGCCATGGGACGGCACACATATGCTGCCGTTTAAGGTCATGACCGTTAAAACGACCAATAACATGACTCAGGCAATCTTCGATGCAACAGGCAGGATATTCGATCCGGTCCAGTACGTGGATGCCAAGCGGTATATGGGGCTCTTCCACGGGGTCTCGCCAAAGGACGAAGCGCTGACATGCACGGACTGTCACAAAGACCACGCGGTCGACTTTGAGGCGCTCGGATACGAGGTCGAGAAGGACGCATCAGGAAACTTTATCAGTGCAACAAAGCCGGGCGAGATTCTGAATCTTGCCGATTTCCGTGCGAATGGCGACACAGATACCTGCACGTGTCCTGAAGAAGCATGCACTCCAGGTCTCGGGATTGTACCGGCACTCGGAGGGCTTATGGCTGTAGCGTATTTGCTGCGGAGGCGGAACTGAATCGATTGAGATAGAGGTGGATGGTTTTGTCCATTCACTCTTTTTTTATTTCATTGATGTGATAATAGGAGAAAACATGGAATATAACATAACAAAAATAGCAATCATTGCTCTTGGTGGATTCGTTCTCGGCGTAATCATCGTGCTATTTGTAATGAAGATGGCAGCGCCCAGGATGATGGTTCACGAGGTGAAGGGTCCTTATGACTTCAACACGACCGTTGATACAGTCATCGCGAATGCAAAAAGCGAGGGATGGACAGTTCCCAAGATATATAACTTCCAAAAGTCCATCCTGGACGCTGGCAGCGGAGATGTCGGCAGGATCAAGGTTATTGAGATGTGCCAGCCAGAATATGCATCAGGGTTACTCAAAGCTGATGATACCAAATTCGTTGCTGTGATGATGCCCTGCGCTGTCGCAGTCTATGAGAAGTCAGATGGCGGGACGTACGTTGCGTCGATGAATATTGGTATTATGGGCAATGTCTTTGGTGGCGCTGTAGATCAGACGATGTCGAAGGTTGCGGCGGACGACAAGAAGATACTCGGGTTTGCGCAAGTGATTTGAGATATACGGTCTAACAATTTGTGCATTCCGCTGAATGATTCAGGTTGTTCCAGTTTGAGAACAATGAGGCGGCATTCGTTCTTTTGTTCTTTTATTTGCAAGATCTACGAGATATCCACTGTTATTTATGTAATTAACCATCTCGTAGATATTCGCCCGCTCGTATTGTGCATAGTCGTCCTTCACCGGCTCTTTGTTATTGTATTCGGATGTTCCATCCTGGCAATTTTTTAAGTTCTTCCGCGCTGTTTATGGGCATAAGATAAAATCTACAACTAAGTATATAAGTATAGTAGCATATATAATTAGATAATATATAACTTATGTAGTTTTTCCACGATGATCGTATGTAGAAATACAATTGTGTCAAGTGTATTGGTCAGAGCATCCTATGGTGCCGCGTGGTCGGACTTGTGAAGGTGGGTTGCAGATTGATAGGACAGTTGGCTGGATAATAGTATCCCAACGTCGAATGCATCGAAACGTTAAAGTAGGTTATCGTAATACTACTACGCATAACGTAGGTGTACAAATTTAAATCGTAGTATCTATGTTGGTATATAGAAGGAGGAATGTACTATAAGGAATCAAAATACGAAAACCCCACTACGCAATACCAAAGCAGTGTCATTGATAATTGTCGCTCTACTTTCCTGTCTGCTGATCGTATCAAGTGTATCGGCTGCATCCGAAGGGATACACGCCAACATTCAGGACTACAAGGGTGCTGAAACCTGTCTTGCGTGCCACCAGCAGGAAGGTGAAGATTTCGTAACGTCGGTCCACAACACGTGGATGGGCGAGGCGACACACGTTGTCGGAAAGGAAGGCGAGCCGACAGGCAAACTCGTTGGTATAAATGATTTCTGCATCTCCGTGAAATCGAATGAAGCCCTGTGTGGTAAGTGTCACGCTGGCTATGGCTTACCCGAATACGATTTTTCGGTTGAGAAGATTGACTGCCTGATCTGTCACGCACCGAATTACAAGAAGACCGCGTCAGGTCCTGATCCGTCAATTGATGCGACGGCAGCAGCCCGGAATGTCGGACCGCCGACGCGTGAGATGTGTCTGCGCTGCCATGCACTGGCGAGTGGTGGAAACAACAACAAGCGGGGCAATATCGAACTTGCGATGGGTGCAGCAGAGGTCTCGCGAGACCTCGATGTCCACATGAGTGCTAACATGGCATGTCAGGACTGTCACACGTTCGTGGATCATCATGTATCAGGCAGGGGCATGGACATGCGTATCGATGATACCGAGGTCCCGGTCACCTGCGACGACAAGAGATGTCACGGCAGCGAGCCTCACGCAGAGGGTTCGATGTACAATAAGCACACGGATCGGCTCTACTGCACCGCATGTCACGTAACAGCGTATGGCAAGGTGCAGACTGTTGAGATGTCCCGCGACTGGGAAGATACGTATCTTGGCGAGGGAAACCTGTATCACCTGACGATCGTTCGCGAGAGCAATCCCGCACCGATTCATGTCTGGTGGAACCGGATGTCTGAGATCGTTGATCTCGCAGATCCGGTTGTGCGTGGTGATGACGGTGCAGTGATGATGGCAAAGCCTGTTGGCGAAATCGGCGATCCTGCATCAAAGATCTATGCAGCAAGGTTTCATCGGGGAAGGCAGTCATGGGATGGTACGCACCTGCTGCCGTACAGGCACCAGACGGTTAAGGAGACAGACAACATGACTCAGGCGATCTTTGTGGCGACGGGCAAGATCTACGACCCGGTCCAGTACGTGGACACCGCACGGTACCTGGGACTCTTCCACGGGGTCTCGCCGAAAGAGGATGCGCTGACGTGCGTGGACTGCCACGAAGACCACGTCATCGACTTTGAGGCGCTCGGATACGAGGTCGAGAAGGACGCATCGGGAAACTTGGTCAGCGCAACAAAGCCAGGCGAGAGTCTGAATCTCGCTGATTTTTCGGCGAAGAGCCGGGTAGAGGCGCAGGCAGAGGCAAATGCCGCGGAAGGCGAAGCTGCAACACCCGGTTTCGGGATTGTTCCGGCACTCGGTGGTCTTGTGGCTGTAGCGTATCTGCTGCGAAGGCGAAACTGAATTGATTGAGATGGAGAGATGGATGGTTTTGTCCATCCACTCTTTTTTATTTTATTGATTCGTGATCTGAAACCAGAATCAGAAGATGGTTTCGCAGGCACGAATGACACAAACAATATGAATGAGATAATACAGGAGGAAAAGCATAGATGATAATAGAGACCCAAACAATAATCGCCGCTCTCGGCGGATTCATTCTTGGACTCATAGTCCTTGTGCTCGTAATGAAGATTGCGGCGCCCGGGATGATGATTCACGAGGCGAATAGCCTTACGACTTCAACACAACCGTTGAGACGATCATCGCGAACCTCTGGTGACCGAAAATGAGAACGCTGGTTGTATATTCAAGCAGGACGGGAAATACAAAGAAGATAGCAGATGCGATTTACGAGATCATGCCCGAAGGGTCTGGAATCGCTTCAGTGGAAGAGGATCCGAACTTCGGAGACTACGATTTCGTAGCCGCGGGATTCTGGGTAGACAAGGGACTGCCTGACAGAAGAGCAGCGGACTATCTCTCAAAGATCAAACGGACTGCGGTTGGGTTGTTCGCAACACTGGGCGCAGACCCGGATTCCGAACATGCGATGGACTGCATGAAACGTGCAAGTGAGCTGGTTAGAGCGGACAATGACCTGATCGGGCACTTTATAAGTCAGGGAAAGGTTGATCCGAAACTGATCAAGATGTTTGAGAAGCTGCCGCCGGACCATCCATATACGCTCACTTCCGAGAGAGTTGCCCTGCATGAAAGAGCAAGCACCCACCCGGATCAAGAAGACCTGCGGAATGCGCAGGCGAAATTTAAGGAGATGCTGGAGCGAATTGGAGAATAGCTCTGGCTGACCTGCGCAACGTAATCGTCGGATCGCCACAACTTCTGGCTTTTCGTCTGCAAAAAGTATATCGCCAGTTCCCACCCGAAGGGCATTTCTTACTCGCAAACTTTTCACAAAAGTTTGATGGCTCCACATTCTAAAACTACAACTTAATCCGACGCCCCATCTCAATGAGACTTTTAATTATTTTCTGATCACCATGATTTTTGGCAGCTCTCTGGTTTTGAGTGGTAGTTGACTTGATTTCCCCATACTCTACAAATCACACCGCAGAATGCGATCTGCGCAGAAAGTGGGGGTTACGTCGTCTCCGTGGTCTCCGCGACCTCGGCGGTAAACAGATACAACCAGAAGAAACTCTCATGACCCACGGGACGCCCATGAGCATTAAAATCTCAACCATGTTCTCGGAGTAAAGTGCCGTCACAAACAGCGTCCAAAACGTTATGCTGACTGATGTTGAATTCTTGGTTCATGGGCACTACCAGATATGATAAAATAAGGAATGCGGCAGAGATCATCGGTCTTCCTGAAAAGGCAACGATGGAAACCATAAAAAGATCGTACAGAGTGTTGGTGATGAAATGGCATCCTGATCGGTGCGGAGATGATCAGCAAAAATGCAAGGAGATGACGCAGAAGATAATCGAAGCATATCAGGTAATACTGGATTACTGCAACAACTACGAGTACTCGTTTGGAAAGGAAGAGGTTGAGAGGACACTCTCCCCCGAGGAACGCTGGTTTGCGCAGTTTGGGGATGATCCGCTATGGGGCAGTGGCAAACGTGCCGGTAATTGAACCGTTCGAGGAGTACTGTGTCGAATATGACCAGTGGTTCGATGAGAACCGTTTTATCTATCTATCCGAACTTGAGGCACTGCGGCATTTTATCCGGACGGGTGAGAGGGGTATGGAGATCGGTGTAGGGACCGGTAGGTTTGCGGCTCCTCTGGGAATTGGAGTTGGCATTGATCCATCCCGGAGGATGGGCGAGGTTGCCAGTGAAAGAGAGATCTCCTTTATCGATGGCGTTGCCGAGAGTCTGCCTTTCAGGAGTGAAGAGTTCGATTTTGTGCTGATGATGGTGACTATCTGTTTTGTGGATGATGTAAAGAAAGCATTTGATGAAGTTTACAGGGTATTAAAGGTAAACGGATCTTTAATTGTTGGTTTTATTGATAAATACAGTTTTCTGGGTAGAACGTACCTTCATAAAAAGGAAAATAGTAAATTTTATAGATATGCAAGATTTTATTCGGTTGACGAGGTGATGGCTGGTCTGGGCGGTGCAAGGTTCCATAATTTTAAGATGATTCAGACAATATTTGGTGGTTTGGAAGGTATTACCGCGGTGCAGTCGTTCAGAGAGGGTCATGGAGATGGAAGTTTTGTGGTGATGCAGGCTCTGAAGTAATTAAAAAGTATCATCTAAATCGTACGTGTCCGATTCAAACTCCTGTTTCTTTGCAGTGTTCCAACCGGAGACCGCCTGCATATATCATATAATGCGTGAAATCTGATCCGCACGTCGGGCACATCGGATTATCGCACGTCGGGCACAACTCTGTATGTCCGGTCATGTCCAGGCACCTTGCCCTTCTGCATCGCGCACTGATGCACAGGGCACTTCGTGGGGTATATTTCAGAGAAGTCAACTCCTGTCTCTTCCTTCCATGCGGCGGCTACGTCCGGAAATTCCCTGAACGGCATCGCAACCAGTGTTTCTACGTGTTCTTTTGTTGCTTTGCCCACGATCACTCCCCCATATATATTTTAACAGGTGGTAAATAGAACAAACGGTCATATCCCAGTCCACAGGCACTTCTTGTACGATCCGATAACCATCTTCACATCCGAGTCTATAACGCCCTCGATTTTGTAATATCTGTCGATAAACTCCTGCAATTCGATGACGGACCTGAACATAACCTCGCATAAGAGATTAAACCGTGTGTTTGTGCGATACAGGGCGATGATCCGATCAGGATCCTTGAGCAGTTCATCCACAACGCTCTGCAGGTTTGAATCAGCAATCTCCATACTGATGAACGCCTTGACACACTTCTCCGCTTCTTCGCAATTAAGAAGTAAGATGAAACCTTCGATTACATTATTTTTAGTCATCTCGGCAATTCTTCGCCTGACAGTCCCCTCACCCACACCGATCTTGTTTGCGATATCGACATTACTCATCCTCGCGTTATCGCTCAATATCCCGATGATCTTCATGTCAATGTCATCGACTGCAAGCGTTTCGAGTAGACCCTCGCACGACGCCTTTCTCCAGCACTTGATTCCGTGATTGCGATGATCTTCCATAGTTATCACTATGTCTTGGCGGTATAAAAATATTGTGTAACGAAATCCGTCACAGTCTTACGAAATCTTTATATAGGGTGTGGGTAACAAAAAGACATAAGCATAGTATGCAACAAACCCTACAAGGGGAAAATATCATGGCAAACGAAGAATACAAATGGTTCCTGCGGGACGAAGTCGTCGACGCGGGATTATGTACATTCTGCGGCGCATGTGCCGCGGTCTGTCCGAATGGTAGAATCGAGTTTCGGGAAGATGGTCCCGCGCTGAAGGAAGAGTGTCCGAGAAACGGGCAAGGTGCTTGTAAGGATGTCTGTCAGCGAGTGGTTACCTTTGCATCAAAGATCGGTCCGAATATCTTCGGATTCAAAGCAAAACCGCCATCGCTGCTCGGGCAGTACGAGACGCTTGTTGCTGCTCGGGCAACCGATCCTGCGGTACTGGAGGCGGGACAGGACGGCGGCGCTGTGACTGCTCTTCTCTCGTACTGTATGGACAATGGCTTGATCGATGGTGTGATCGTAACCGGTGACGCAGGAAAACCGAGTTCACGCGTTGTTCGGTCAAAGGATGAACTGCTCGATTCCGCTGGCTCGAAATACTCCGCAGTTCCTGTTCTCTCTGCAATCAAGGACGCCGAAGATATAACGAATGCCGCTGTGGTCGGGCTGCCATGCCACGTCTACGGTGTCAGAAAGACCCAGTTCTTCCCGGGCATGATGTCACACGGCTACGAGGTCGGCGAGAACGGTGAGAAAATCAAGATTCCGAACATCGCTTACGTCATCGGCTTGTTCTGCACCGAGAACTTCAACTACGCGAAACTGTCTGATTTTATGGCAGAAAAGGGTGTAGACATAGGCAAGGTCACGAGAGCTGCCATACACCTCGACGAACTGGTCGTGACGACCGATTCCGGCAGTTACGAGTTCGATCTCAACGATCTCTGGAATGCGGGCTGTGTTCAGGACGGCTGCGTGATATGCAGGGATGCGGTCTCCAAACTCTCTGATGTCTCGGCAGGGTTCATGGGCTCTGGTAAGGGCTGGACGACGCTGATGGGAAGGACGCAAAAAGGCGTCGAGTTGATCAAAGCAGCAGAGGAAGCCGGGTACATCGAGACAAAGCCTGATGTCGATCTTCATCGAATCGAGGAGTTTGCGGGGCTTAAGATGCAGCGGTTCAAATGGGAACTTGCTCGTAGGCTCGGTGAAGGAAAGAAGGTCAAGTTCTACTGGGCATCCGACTACCCAGGAATCGTGGGCGAGGTCAAGGGCACGTTCTATGTCAAGATAAAGACCAATTCAGGGCTAATCGGTGCAGATCCGATTGCGAAAGTGGCTGAACTTGCTAACAAATATGGCGATGGGACGCTTGAGATTACATCAAGGCAGACCGTCGAGATTCAGGGCGTTCCGGGCGCGAATGTGGATAAACTGATGAGCGCTATCTATGCGAGCGGGCTTGCAACGATCGGGATGGGCTACGTCTCAGCGTGCGTCGGGATGGACTACTGTACAGAAGGGCTCGTCGAGACCAAGAAACTTGCAGGAGAGCTCACAATGGCATTTGCTCAGCGACTGACGCCGCACAAGGTGAAGATCGGTATCGCAGGCTGTGCTAACGACTGTGTGCGAGCCAAGCGTCACGACGTCGGTCTTATCGGGCAGGTGCGCCCCGAGATCGATACCGAGAAGTGTAACGGCTGTGGACGGTGTGCAGAACTCTGCAGGGTCGATGCGATCTCAATCGTTCTTGGAAAGGCTGTAATTGACAAGGACAAGTGCGTAACCTGCGGATGGTGTATCAGGGGATGTCCGAACGAAGCTGCAATCGAGAAGGAACGTGGATATGCGATGTGGATCGGAGCAAACGATGCAAGAAGACCTGCTGACGGCATACTCTTGAAGTCGTTCTGCACAAGAGAGGAGATCCCCGGGTTAATCGATGCGGTTGCAAAGACGCTTGTCAAGCACAAGACAAAGCCGGGCAGAGAGAGGCTTGGGAATGTAATGAAGAACGTCGGCGAGGGCAAGTTCATCAAAGAGGTTCTGGATCAGGTGTGAATGGTACCTTATTTAACCGCTGAGCATGCAGGACCCCTCTCTGCAATCTCCGCGGTTTCTGCTTTTTTGAGTTGCGTAACAGCTTTGGTGGTATGGTTCTTGTAGCATCTACCGTAAGTTGCAAGTGCCATTTCATGCGAGTGTGGAGGCGTCTGCGTGCATACCTCCAAGTATCTTTCCTCCAAGCGGCGTTATTGAAAACCACTCGATCCCCCAGCCGCGTTTTATAGCATACTCTTTCCGTTCCTTCGTATAGCCAGAGTCAAGAAGCCCGAATGACTTGAGTGCTGGCATGATCCGCTCCGCAAAGATGTTTATGGCGAGGAAATTTATCGGCGGACAGATCTCGGAAATCTCGCCTATGCCTCCGATCTTCATGCTGATCCTCCGCGTCTCCTCAACGAAATGATATCGTAACTACTCAGGTATGTTGATTGGTCGCTCGATTGCGATTCTGTACTTTCTGACAAGAAAAATAACCGCGGAGGGCGCAGAGGAACGCAGAGCACTTAACCGTTTATTTCCCCTCTGCGCCTCTCTGCGCACTCTGCGGTTAAATTCCCTGTTGGTTGCAGTATGCCCCATGTCCCGGATAGTTCCTGCATAGCGAAGTCCCTCGATAGTGGTTTTGGGTACCTGAGTAGTTACATGATATCTTTTATTAGGCTCACACGTTGCAAGGTGTGCCGCGATAACGTCCCGTGCTGGCTGCACCCATTCATGGCTCACACAATCCTGTGGTGGCAACAACCGCCCCCACTCTGTCCCGTTCCAGAACGCATCGAAGAGTGTGATAAACTGCTCTTTCGGCGGGAGATTCATGAAGATTTTGATCCGTGGGGTAACCTCCAGCCTGTTTTTCTCATTCACAACTACGAGGTTCAGGGTTTTAGCGAGATTATAAAAGAGATGAATGGTTCGCGAATCTGGCTGGTTTGCACTACCTTTCAGGTATTCCGGACTCTTCATCAGTTTATTCAGTGCAAAAAGATCTTTTCTGCGGATGAAACTATTTGCAGTGGTCAGTTTCATGCCATTATTGGAAACGATATATTGCAGGAAGGTCCGGAAATCCTCCGGAACTGATGTCTTGCCTGATTCAATGTCAGCCTCTGATACTACCTGACTAACCCTCGAATCCACATCGAAGGGCTGATGTTCATCCGCCACTTTATCCACCACAGCTCCATCAAGTTCCTCGAAGAACCATCGCTCGTAATCTTCTTCCCATGTGTCAGAGTAGGGGTCAAGTCCGCGGTATGTATCGAACCTGCGAATGTATTTATTGGGGGTTTTGAAGGCATCAAGGATCTCCTCCAGTTCTTCGTCCTCCAGATAGCCTCTTTCATGGATAAACCTGTAGAACTTCTTAAAAGAGACAGGAATCTGGAGAAGATCGCTCCTGCTACTTGCAACCTTTCTGATGTACCAGTCTCCAAGATATGCCTCGATATCCATTCCTGTAACCTCCAGAAGAGTGCCTTGCCCATATCCTGTGAGGTACATCGCGAAGAACTCAATCTCATCGACGTGTCTTGATGCCGTCTTCTCGCTTAGCCCCTTCTCTACGGTCAGATGCTTGTAGAATGATGTAACAAGTTCTTCAACTTCATTATCCAGTTCATCGTCGTCTGTCATAAGAATCCTCCATTGTGAACCCGTGCTATCTCACTAAAGTTATGTTCGGAACCCATGATAAGAGTGCTGCTATGATCTGTATCCAAGATGAGAACAAAACGCCCGATCATCGCCTCTTGCCATTGCAAGCCCCCGGTCATCTCGTGACAACTCCTACTTAAATTCTTTCTTTGTCCCTCCGCATTTTGTGCAGCGGTATACGGTGTACTTCTTATGCGTCTTTAAGAGTTCAAACTCGTGGTCACACGGTGGTGGTGGCGCCTCCAGCCCTTCACACTCTTCAGGTTCTTCCGGTTCTTCTGCATGTTTATACAGCTCCATCACCTGTCTGAGCCCTGATTCGAGTTTATCACGTCGCTTGCGGAATTCATCCAGGTATGTGTACGTATCGCAGAGGAGCAGGAACCGATGGGTGTCGATGACCGCGATCAGGTCATCGATGGTATCTGGGTCCAGAACCAGTTCCAGTTCGAACCCGCCCCCCACGTGGATGGCAACGATGTCACCATCGTCACCCCGGATCAGTCGCCCCTTCGCATTAACGGCTTCCGGATGGGATTCGCGGAATATCTCTACTGTGTCGACGAAAAACCGCACACCATCTGTAAGATAGTCTCCTGCTCCTTCGAAGAACTCTTTCAGCACGTCCAGGTCACCGACTGTATGAAACTCAAAGGAGAGTTCCATGCTGTCAG
>JAYEFK010000015.1:6855-11047 GCA_034658575.1 Methanobacteriota archaeon | reverse complement strand
CAGTATCTTTGACTTTCGCTTCTCATAACTTCCTTTCTGTTTTTTGTACGAGGCATCGCTATACGCAACGACTGTGGTAAATTCCTTTCCAAAGAACGTGTATTTTGTCCTGTATCCATATATCTTGCGACCTTTGGGGTTTGTGTACAGGTATTTATATTTATCAAGCGGTATTTTCAGCAAATCTCTTGCCTGCTCGTGCTTTGCCGATGCTACAATGTGCATGTCGGACAATACGTTCCCAATATTCACTTCTGAGTTATTACCCTTGTCAAAGACCAGTATCAGGTTTTCAGTGGTTACTTTCAGGTTACTTAACCGTTCTGTGAGCGTGTCCAGCAGTCCTGGGAATATCTTTGAGTCGTGCATGTTTCCATCATAAGTTTCATGCATAAACGGTACATTATCTTCAGATACTGCGAGCCCTACGGAGATCAGGTTCTTGTCGTATCTAAACTGCTTGTTTTAAGAAAAAATAAAAAACAAGCTATCACAGAAGAGATCACTCAGATTTACCTTGAACGCGCCCAGACTTCCGCCGTAGTTTCTAACAGTGGTCTTCTTGACCCTTGGGCTATTTACAGCAGTCTCGATTCCGGCTTCGAACCGCTTGCAACGATCCCTCCAGAAAATGGCGTGATCAAGCCTTCGAGTTGCATGACCGCCTTTAAACCTAGCCCTCCAGAGCACATCGCCTGCACCCACACCATCCCAAAAAACTCACGGAACAGATACGAGATAACTCCGCTGCCGCAGATACACAACCTTAACGCCCCCCTCTCGTAACCTCCCCTTCAGTTCAGCATCGTTGGTAAAGACAGCAACCTTCATCTCGACCGCAAGTTCCATGATCGAATCGTCCACAGTTCCCGCGGTCCCCTCTGCAGTCTCGATCGTCCGGCATTGGTTCAGGAGGGATAGCGCAACACGGGCAGCGTCCCTGCCTTTACCTCTGCCGAGGGATGCGATCCCTTCGAGTTCGCGCGCCACCCCGGATGGGACGATCCACTCATCAAAACCAAGTGCTGCAAGTTCTGAAAAGATATCGACACCAAACTCCGCGGGCACCATCAGTGCATTGGTGTCGATGATGATTTTCATTTGACCAGTTCGCCCATCCCGATCAGACGCCATCTGGCTCCGATCCGCCGCGATATCGCAACCCCTGATCCGATCTCAGCGCATACAGGTCGCTTCATCTTGACCCTGACCACGTCGCCGCGTGCGCCTGTCACGATGCCCACGGTGGTTGCAGTCCCGACGCTTAACATCAGCGGCTCGGTTGCGCAGATCGGCTCGACCTCTGCTTTGTCGCTCGATCCGACAACCCATTTGAGGAGGGTCGTGCGCATGCTAAAATCCTCCCATATCGGCGGCAGCGTGCCGGGTTTGCCTGCAACCTGCCCTGTGAGCCGGTCGCTCTTGGTCATCGCCGGATCCAGCGTTGTGCCGATTGCAAGCAGTCCTCCGGAGGTCGTCTTCTTCTTCTTTTTTCCGCCTGCGATGATGCTTGTGATCTGCGTCGTAATCGGCACCCAGCTGACGCTACCGATCTGCTCAACACGCCGTCCGGGTCTGATCTCGATATCATCACCAGTATGCAAGCTACCATCCGAGATCGTGCCACCGATAACGCCACCGGTTAACTTCTCAGGAAGTATCCCGGGTCGGTTGATATCAAACGATCGCGCAACGATGAGACGGGATGGCTTGTCAGGATCGGGTTTCGGCGTCGGAATCGCGTCTTCGAGTACCTGAATCAGAAGATCGATGTTTATCTTCTGCTGTGCAGATATCGGGACTATTGGGGCGTTCTCTGCAACCGTGCCCTTGACAAACTCCTTTATAGCATTATAATGCTCTGCCGCCTCCTGTTTCGAGACGAGATCGAGTTTATTGTGGACAATCACAATGTTCTTGATCCCGATGACATCGAGCGCCATCAGATGTTCGCTCGTCTGCGGCTGCGGGCAGGGTTCGTTCGCTGCAATTACGAGTACCGCGCCATCCATGATCGCTGCTCCGGAGAGCATTGTCGCCATCAGCGTCTCGTGACCCGGAGAATCGACAAACGAGATTGTACGCAGTTCGTCGGTCGTAGCGCCGCAATGCTGGCATTTCTTCTCAACAGTATAACACTGCGGCCCTTCACAGTTCGGGCAGCGCCTGAATGTGATGTCTGCATACCCAAGCCGTATCGATATTCCTCGCTTCAGTTCCTCGCTGTGCTGATCCGCCCATACTCCGGACAGCGCGCTGACAAGTGTGGTCTTTCCATGATCGACATGCCCGACCATGCCGATGTTAACACAGGGCTGTTTCAATCGTTTGTTTCCTCCATAGATTATGTAGCATACATCTCTACGCCGATTATAAGTAACTTATGGGTGGACATGATTGTAACGTCCGCGGAGCAGTCGGCAGGATAGCGCATCCCAGAGTCATCCGGACAGAAACCTTTATATCCTATTAGCATGTCTATTAAATTTAGTAATACTTCATGTCATTAACATTTCATGAAATATTACCAGATGGAAAGGAGGTATACTAAACATGGAACATGTTGAACCCGTTGAGATAAAAGCGGAGCTGACCGAACTCGACATCGAAGGCATTGACAAGATTGCAGAAGACGCTGTAGACTTCATCAACAGCGGCAAAATGGATGTGAGAGCGGCATCTGCATGGGCTATCCACAGTCTTGAAGACGAGTGGGGCTTCCCATCGATCACAGCGCTGTATCACAAGATGGTCGAACGTCTCGAGAGCAATTTTCCGGCAAAGAGGGAACTGGTCCGATACGTTCAGATGTGGTGAGACCACAATAGGATGTGCTGAAGAGATCAGCACGTCCAATATTTTTTTTCATGCTATCATGTCGGCTCAGCGCGGCGGTTCGCGCTGGTTTTATATTCAGTGTGCTTGCAGTACAGATATGAGAATATATGACCAAACACCCAGGCCCCAAACGAAGCACACTCGGCATGATCAACATAGACCCGCTCCAGCGCGGCGGGATACTGACGCCTGAGGCGAGAGAAGCGCTCGTAGAGTGGGGCGACGGATACTCGATCTGCGATTTCTGCCCGGGAAAACTCGAAGATATTAAGAAGCCTCCGATCCACGATTTCGTATACCATGATCTGCCGGAATTTCTCGGCACCGACCATGCAAGGGTCACGAACGGTGCGCGCGAGGGTATATTCGCTGTGATGCACGCGCTTTTCAGGAAGGGCGGGTCTGTGGTGCTGGATGGGAATGCGCATTACACGTCCTTTGTTGCGGCAGAGCGCACCGGGCTCGGCATATCGCTGGTGCCGGGCTCGGACCGCCCCGAATACCGGATCGATCCTGAGGGGTACAGGGATGTGCTCGAAGAAAAGTCGGGCGAAGAAGTGGTGCTTGCTGTTCTGACGTATCCTGATGGGAGTTACGGAAATATCGTGGATGTAAAGAAAGTATCCGCAATCTGCAGCGAGTACGGGGTGCCCTTGCTGCTGAATGGCGCATACTCAGTCGGGCGCATGCCAGTTGCTGCAAAGGATCTCGGCGCTGATTTCGTAGTCGGGAGCGGGCACAAATCGATGGCAGCCTGCGGGCCCGTCGGCGTGCTCGGGATCAATGAGCCATACCACGATCTCGTGCTTAAAAAATCCGGATACCACAAAAATAAGGAGATCGAACTTCTCGGGTGCACAGCCCGCGGCGCAACGATCATGACGTTGATCACATCCTTTCCACGGGTTCTGGAACGGGTGGCAGAATGGGATCGCGAGGTCGAAAAGGCGAGATGGTTCGCTTCAAAGATGGAACGGCTTGGCATGATCCAGATGGGCGATAAACCGCACAATCACGATCTCATCTTCTTTGAGGCGCCAGTTCTCTACGAGATCTCAAAACATGCGAAGAAAGGCAGGTTTTTCCTGTACAAGGAACTTAAAAAGCGAAATATCCACGGGATCAAGTCAGGGCTCACGAAGTATTTCAAACTGAGCACTTATGGGTTGCCAGAAGACGATCTGCGCTATGTGATCGATGCTTTCGATGAGATCATATCGGCAAACTTTTCACAAAAGTTTGATCAAAAACTGTGAGCCTTTCATCTGTACCTTCGAGCGGCGGATAAGCTAAAACCCCCGGAGGGCATTTCTTACTCGCAAACTTTTCACAAAAGTTTGATCAAAAACTGTGA
>JAYEFK010000015.1:0-6755 GCA_034658575.1 Methanobacteriota archaeon | reverse complement strand
ATCGGTCACGACAACCTGACATTCCCCTGCGTCGGCTCGTAGAGTTCTCCTTGCGTCTTGAGTCTCTTGAGCATGTCCTCGACATGTTCTCTGTCAAACCCTTGCTCCTCCGCCATTGCATAGATATTGTCCTTCGAAGCCATGCCACCGTGCTCTGCCGCAATATCGCGTATGATGCCGCGCAGTATCTTGAACTTATCACGCTGGCTCTTGCTGACACCGGTGGTTATGATATCGGCATCTAACATGCCGGTCTCGGCATCGAATGCAACCTGCCGCAGGCAGCTCTCGACGACCCGGATCACACGTTTTGCATCATCGATCGTGACCTCGTAGCTGAGCCGCATCCTTGCGCTCGCCTCGCATAACCGCACCAGCGCCTCAAGCTGTCTTGCTGTTACGGGCACAGGCGAATCCCGATCCTCGCCCTGCCGCCGAAGCCCGAGATAGAACTCGATCAGGCGATCCATTGCGTCACTCTCCATGATCGGATAGACGCCCCTCTTCGCATAAGCGATGTACTTCCTGAGCAGATCCGGCATGATCTCCGGCTTTATGATCGTCATCGCGCCCTCGACATCCGAGTGCGTGACGCCGCTTCCCGGGACAGTGGTCCGGTGGGCGTGAAGTTCGCCTGCATGGTGCGCTCTAAGAATGTGGGATGCGATAGCCGAATCCCTGCCGATATCGGGTTCATCCTTGAGCACGAAGATCAGGTCGAATCGAGATAGGAGTGCAGGCGCCATCTTGATCTGCTGCGCGATTCCTTCGTATGGATCGAACCGTCCGTATTTTGGATTAGCAGCACCAAGAAGGGCGCATCTCGACTTCAGGGTCGCCATGATGCCTGCTTTCGCGATACTTACGGTCTGTTGTTCCATCGCCTCATGAATCGCGCTCCGGTCCTCCGAACGCATCTTATCCATCTCGTCGATCGCTGCGATTCCCTGATCGGCAAGCACGAGTGCGCCAGCCTCAAGCGTCCACCTGCCATCGCCGAATTCATCGCGGACAGCAGCCGCTGTGTTGTGCGTGAGCATCGAATTTGCAACAAAGTTATGTGTACCTGATATGGTCAGGTCATACACATGCTCATAACCATGGTCGCGTATCTCTTCGGTCGACCTGACCTTGTCGAAGAAAACGTCCCCTGTTGATAACTGCAACAGGGAATCAAGTTCGGCTTTCATCTCCGGTTCTTTTGCCACAACATCGGACATCGATTCACGAATCGCATCGGCAGTATCGCGATCAAAATTTTGGATTAGATCAGAAAACCGCATCAGTACACGATACGGGATCGCAATATCTCGTGATTGACGGTAGAAATACTCAGATGACGTGGTTTTGGGTATGTTAAGTGCCTGCGCCAATTCCGGGTTGGTTGTGTTCTTGTGGAGCAGTTCCCTGGCCGAGTCGCGGAGATCCCGTGGAAGCAAGATCCTCGTCCCCTGCCAGTCATCTGCCTCGATTCGTTCCTTGATGCACAGCAGGAGTGATTGCAGGTGCTGCGGCGTTGGCATATATACCCCGCGCTCGGCAGCCATTCCACTACTGCCGCTGCCGCCGATGCTGCTACTGATAGTAGTGGTGGTGCTGTTGCCATTATTGGAATAGATCGTTGCCGGTAGACCGAAATGTTGTCGGATGGCTTTGAGCCGGGATCCCATATAAGGGACCCTGTCCACATTCGTACTGCGAGAGCGGTCTTTGTATGACTTTAATATCTTCACCAGATTACCATGTTTTAGAGGATGCTCAAAATCGATCCGGTCATGATATCGTGTTAGATTTTCCATACCATAGATCGTCAACACATACAGGTCGCTGGATGTGGTTATGGTCCTGACTTCACCATCCACTACGAACGATGATATGGCTCCATCGCGTGGTCGGACCCGAATCCGTCCGATGATCTCAAATTTGAGCAGTGCGAGCAAAACCCCTTCCGCGAGTTGCTTGCTTGCGGTATATAGTTGCAGGCTCGGTGAACCGGTTTGCCGTGCAGTGCAAGATCCATCGGTATCAAAAAGTCCGCGTAAGTATGCGGCGATCAGGTCATTCGGTAGATTCAGCACTACATCAGGAATAGATATTTTGGACGATTTTGGAGATGCCGGGACTCCAAGCGTATGGAGAATCTCTGCAATGATCTTTGATCCGAACCTGATATCAGGCGGACGGACGTTGCTGCCATCACTTCGTGAACAATCTATGCCAAAGAGTTCTGTGATTATCGATGTGTATCTTTCGAGGAGATGCTCATCCGAGTTACTGAACCGTATTTGAGACCCGCCGTATCCTGAAGCATGTTTCGCTTTGCTTATACTACCGTCGCCCGCGATGAGACCTGCGAAGTACATAAAATCCTCGTCCGGAGTGACAGGTAGCGTTATCTTGTGACCGTGCTGTTGTGAGAACTGGCAACAGCTCTGTGCAACCTCATCAAATTCGATTCCAGCATGTTCGGCAAGTCGCATGATTGTTCTGAGGTCGGGGTTGCCGCGTGCATCTTCGTTTGTCCAGTTATAGTACAGACTATCTTCCGAAACCTCAAGAGCGGACGCAGCATCCCTGATGGTACCATATCTTTTCTTCAGCAGCGATACTATTCTGGCAGTTAATCCGGATGCACCTGAAACGGTGCAGTTGCTCTCAAATAGTTCGATGGTGTACGGGACTTTACTGTTCTCTGGCAAAAGACGCGGCGTTGCAAGATATTGCTGATCGGTCAGGTCCGCGGATCTGACCCACCCGATGCCGTGATCTGTCATCACAGGAAGCGGTGTAGCTGGTGTCACGGTTATCGATCGGCCACCCTCTGTTTCGATGCGCATCATTGTATCAGGTGCACGAATTCGCCATACCGCAACGAGGGGGTTCTCTGTGATAACGTGATCGGAATCTACCGTTGACAGGGAAACACTATTACAGTTGCTTTTCCAGATTCCGTCTTCTACCTGGACTGGATTCTGCATACGCGCCTCCACGAATTCCCCTATTCTGAAAAACCCATCGGAGGTCTGTATCCGAGTATCAGGCGAAACACACAAACCAGCTGCAGAACTTGAGCGCCCGGATGTGTATATCCCGCGGGGCGCAAGTTTCCTGATGTACCTGAGGAGTTGCGACTTGGCAATCCCGGGATCGCCAACGAGCAGCACATGCAGATCCCCGCGGATCCTTGCGCCGTCGGGAAGATTCTTTGGAACGCCGCCCATCAACTGGAGCGCAAGCGCCTCCTTCACCTCCTCGTAACCATAGATGGATGGAGCGATCGATGCAATGATTTTTTTGTATATCCCCGGGTCTTTACTGAGTTTTATGATCTCTTCTTCCTCTTCCGGCGAAATCTCGATCTCTGTGAACTCCTTGTCCTTCGTCTCGATCGAGACCGAGTCGAGTATGATGTCGAAGAACGTGCTCTTCCCTTCGCGCGTGATCCGCTGGTATGACCTCAGGACTCCTGCGACGATAACATGATCCCCGGGCGCTACGATCCCTGCAATATCATCCTCGATATTGATGTCAAGGGTCTGCGGTTGTTCACCTCCACGCATGTCCTCCGGAGATTCCTGCACACGCAGTTTCTGTGCGTCTACAAACTCTGATTCAGTAAGTTTTATCTTAAACGGTCCTTTTCTCCCGCATCCCTCATTTTTGCACATATACGGCTCCACAAACCTGCCGCTGGACTGGGGCACGAGCATGGTCTCTCCGCACCCGTTGCATTCGAATGCCGCTACAAGCAATCTCGGTCGCACCTCGGTCGCCATGCGCACAAGCCCCTCGATAGCGATCAGTTTCGAGATGTGGATGCTGCGCAGATCTCGTATCTGAATCTTCTGCGGGATGTTTGTGATCCGCAGATGTGCATTTGTGAGCGTCTTCTTGACCGGGAGATCGAAACTCCGGAGTGCATCCTCTGCAGTATTGAGAATCCGATCCGGATGTGCCAGAAGTTCCTCTGCCAGATCGGGATCGAATTTCTCGATGTTTACGAAATCAACATACAGACTTCGACTTTCCGGGTATTCGTTCGCCAGAGCAAGGATATCTCCGATGTAGTACCGATTAAAAAACTTATCCCACTGGGCGGATGTGTCGGTTTTCATGTCGTGTCAGGGATGGTGTCTGTCAGGTATTTAGGGTTTTGATCAAGAGCTCCGGATCATGGACACATACTGTGTATGTCCTGGCATCTTGTGTGGTGCAGGGGGTGCGAGATGTTTGATCTGGAAAGGATGGAATAACATATCGATGATTACGTCTGTTAGGCATTTGGAGTTTTAATCGGGATGCCTAAATTCAACCTCTGCCCAAGCGGAAAGTATTTATTGCACTACCTGATAATCCGATTGTACTATACATTTCGCGTTAGAGCGAAAGTGTATAAACACAATAGGAGGAGATAAATATGGTAGTAACAGTAAACGAAGAAGAATGTACAGGATGCGGAACATGCGTGGACGAGTGCCCTGCAGAAGCAATCTCCCTGAATGATGACGACATCGCTGTGATCGATCAGGACGAGTGCACCGAGTGCGGAACCTGCGTGGATGCCTGTCCTTCAGAAGCAATAACGATGGAAGACTGAAACGGTCGTCCATCATTTTATTTTTTTTTTTATTGATTATTATGGAAACAATAACTGTTGGTATCCTCGGGGCAACTGGCGCTGTCGGGCAGCGGTTCATAGAGGCGCTTTCCAACCATCCATGGTTTGAACTGACCACACTTGCAGCATCAGAGCGCAGCGCAGGCAAGTCATACTCACGCGCTGCAAACTGGAGACTCTCGTCCCCGCTCCCGGACGAGATCGGGGATCAGGTTGTGGTTTCCATGAAGCCGGAAGAAGTCGAAGCAGATCTCGTCTTCTCAGCGCTGCCAGCGGATGTTGCGCGCACCGTCGAGCCAGCATTCGCCCGTGCCGGGGTCATGGTTGCGAGCAATGCGTCGGCATTTCGGCAGGAGCCGGATGTACCGCTCTTAATCCCTGAAGTAAATTCCGATCATCTTGGTCTGCTCGAGATCCAGCGAGAGGCGCGGGGCTGGGACGGCGCGATCGTGACCAACCCGAACTGCTCTGTGATCATGCTCGCTGTCACGCTAAAGCCGCTTATGCAGTTCGGGATCACTGATGTCAAGGTTGCAACGATGCAAGCAGTCTCAGGCGCAGGATACAATGGCGTGGCATCGATGGCGATTCTCGATAACATCGTCCCGTACATCGGTGACGAAGAGGAGAAGGTCGAGAACGAGGCGCAGAAACTGCTTGGAAGATTCGATGGCAGTTCTGTCGTCGATGCTGAGTTCGATGTGAGTGCAAGCTGCCACCGGGTACCGGTTCTCGACGGGCACACCGAGGCAGTATGGATAACGATGGCTGATGACCCGTCACCCGCTGAAGTTCGGGACGCATTCTTAAATTTCGATCCGGGACTTGATCTCCCGACTGAGCCAGAGCGCGTGATCATCGTCCGCGACGAACCTGACCGACCGCAGCCGAGACTGGACCGGGACGCTGGGAATGGCATGAGTGTCTCTGTCGGGCGCATCAGAGAAGGGATCAGGTATATCACGATAGGGCACAACACAGTGCGGGGCGCTGCTGGCGCATCGGTGCTGAACGCTGAGATGATGCTTAAGTCACGGCTGTTGTGAGCGGCATATCAAAACCTGCTCAGCCGGCGACCAATTAAATTAAATCAGATTGCCTCCCCACTCCATAATATGAAGTGGCTTGCGAGAACTATCGCTATATGCGCGATCATAAGCATACTCTCGATAGTCGCGGTTCTTCTCTACACATCTACCGAAGATACGCTACCAAGTCTATGTGCAGTAAAGCCGGTCTACCTGCTGGCAGCGGTTCTCCTGCACATCCTCTCTTACGGCATCTGGGGGTTCCGGATATCAGTGCTCTGCCGGAGTCTTGGCGAGCGCGTGGGGGTCATCAAGTCAACTGAGGTTGCAACCTCAAGCTTGCTCATGATGGCAATCACCCCTTCGAGCGCGGGCGGCGAGCCGGTCATGGTTTACATGCTCACAAAGGAAGGGATAACGCCGGGAAAGTCGTCAGCGATCGTCGTTGCCGGGCGGTTATTCGATGCGATCCTGCTCCTCCTTGCGCTGCCGCTCGCAATAATCACGTTAAAGAGCGTATCGTTTGAACTCGACATCCTCCTCATAGCTGCCGCGCTTACCATGGTACTGGCGATATCTGCATTATGGATGATCATATCCAACCACGGTCGGTTCATCTCGGCTGTTACCGCGGTCTCTGAGAGGGTCTTTCGTCTCGCCGGACTCAGGAATATCCCGGATAAGATCATCGGAAGGATAGAAGAGGAGATAATCGAGTTCAAGGACAGTTTTATCAGAGGTGCCCGCGGCAGGAGATCGGATATGCTTCTCGCAGCCGGTGCAACCATCCTCTTCTGGACCGTCGAGTTCATGCTCATCCCGCTCATCCTCTACGGGCTCAATGTGCCGGATGCGTTCTCCCTGATCACGGTCGCGTTTGCAGCCCAGGTGATCATCTCGATCGTCATGGTCGTGCCCCTGACACCGGGCGCGTCAGGGGTTGCAGAACTCTCATCCACCGCACTGCTGGCTACATTCATACCGCTGCATCTCGTTGGCATCGTGGTGATCTGCTGGAGGGCGGTGACCTACTACCTGAATGTTATCGTGGGCGCGTTCGTGAGCATCAGGATCGTGAAGAACATGGATTACCTCACAAAGCGGTTCTC
>JAYEFK010000014.1:0-11090 GCA_034658575.1 Methanobacteriota archaeon | reverse complement strand
TTTCCAATATAAAGCGTGATGAGGTGGTAGGATGAATGAGGAGATTGATGCGCTCTTGAAGATGGCAGATAAAAGCATCAGAGGTGCCAGACTGTTATTACACCGATTTCCACAAGATTTCTGTGTTAATCTTGTGTAATCTCGTGGTTTTATATGTAGATATCTACACAATACTCGAGTAAGTACCGCGCCCCTTTCATCCCTCATCGCTTCAGCGCCCGCCATCCCCCGAATGCCAGAAGCGCTATCGCAGCCGCCACGATCCACCACCTATTCGCCAGAAGCTTCTCTGAAAACGGCACCTTCGGAGCCACAGCAACCCCGATCTGTATGGAGTCCGAGATCTGGACATCGCCATCCTCGTCCTTGAACCGGATCCCTGTGCTCAGGTCATACACCTTTGGAACCGCGCTTCGGTCTGTGCTGACGCGGAAGTGCGCGGTCACAGATTCACCAGGTGCAATCGTGCCGAGGCGATTCTGATTCGAAACCGCAGTAAACGGCAGCATATCACTTATGCGAGCGATTGCATCTGTTGCAGTCTCTTCACCGGTGTTCTTGTAGGTGACGTTTAAAAATCCAGTCCCTTCGACCTGCATCCCGGATACAACATCGGTGACCTCGAAGTCAGACTCTTTCTCAACCACGATCACTATAGTGTGGTTCTGCGCTCCGGTCGTATTCCAGTAATTGATATCCGGATTATCAGGGGTGCCGCTCACCTGCACATTCCGGATGTGGTCGTAACAGGTCTCCATACGCAGGTGATATGCGCCCGCGGGTGCATCATCGTCGATACGGATCGGAAACCATGCCGTTCCAGTTTCGCCTGCTTTGATGGACTCGATCTCCTGCACATCTACTATGACATCGACCGGCGCACCGTCTGCAAAGAGCACGACATCGACATTGTTTGCGCACGATTTTTCGATCTCTGTCGCAAGTTCGGTTGCAGCGAGTATAGTCTCGTCGTCATATCTCTTCTCACTGGGATCGAGATATTTATCGCCCTTGATTCGGTAGATCGCCCCGTAATTCTGGAGCGTTATTTCGAGTACCGCATCCTCGCCGCGATAAAACTCGCAATCCCCGACAAGCGTCGCGATCAGGTATGGCTCGCCTGTGACATCATAGTAATTCGTGGATCGTGTGTAGCTCTCAGGGATGTACTCGCTTCCGACCGCAACCGGAACCGCGAGCAATAGAGCGGTTGCGACGGTGGCAATTATGGCAACAATCTTCGTTCGCACCTGAGATCACCTGCTCAATCGTCCGGTTCATCCGTTGTTGGAGCGTTTCTGTTCCCGGCAACGTTTCTGAGATAGTACCGCACTCCGGTTGCTACGAGCACGAGAAGCATGAACAACACAGCCGGAAGAATGTAGGGCTTTACCTTCTCGGATGTCGGTATCAGAGGTGCAATCGTGACTGTTGCAGTCATGGACTCTGATATTTTTGACTCCCCTGTCGAATCCGTAAACCTGATCTCGGTATCGGTTCCATACGGCTTTATTGCGGCGTTGGAATCCGTATCGAGTACGAATATGCCGGTTACGCTCTCGCCCGGGGCAAGCGTTCCAAGATATGCCTGATCATCGGTGCTGCTGAACGGATCGGTCACGCTGACCCGTGCCACCGCCTCGGTTGCGGTCTCCTCACCGGTATTCAGGTAGGTTATGGAAAGCACCCGGTCATCCTCGCCTGCACGGAGATCAGATGATACGTTGGTAACCTCGAAATCCGCCAGTTTCTCAACGGTTATGTAGAGTACCTGTGTCTGGTTGAGTATATCGTACCAGAGGTTCACGTCAGCTCTACTTTCAGAGACGTTTCCGCTTACCTGCGCGTTTTTCTGGTACATGTAGCTCGTGGCAAGTACCAGTGGATAGGTCCCGGCAGGAGCGTTCTCATCGATCTCGATGTTGAATCTGACAGTCTTACGCGCTCCCTTATCCCCCTTGATCGATCCTGCCTGCTGCGGTCCCGATTTCACATCGATTGGGCTCTCCTCTGGCGCTGCGAGCATTGCAGTGATCCCGATCGCATTCACCTGCTGGAGCTCGTATCCGAGTTCCATCCTGGCGAGATCGATCTCTTCATCATCATCAGGCATGCGGTCGGATTCGTATCCAAGAACAACTCCACGGTTGGTCAGATCAATTGTAAGCGTGACCTCGTCGCCGCGATCGAACTTTTCGTCTCCGACGATCGACGCTATCAGGTTTGGCTGTCCATAGACGTCGTAGAAGTTCTTCGAGAACGTGAAACCCGGCGAGAGTTTGTCTGGTAAGCCGGCGGCAGTTGCTGTGTGCGGCATGTATGTGTCGTTGCGATGCTGGCTTGCCCGCAGCTCGTCGGCAGGTAGTGATGCTGCAAGCGATGTGAGTGCCACGATTATCAGTAATGTGGCGAGTGTCGTTTTAGTTATGTTCATGTCATGTCCTTCTTTGATTTGTTTCATCCTGTAATTCCTTTTCCCGTTTGGTTTGGCTGTTTCGTTAGATCAGGTTCCGGTATCTTCGCAACCTTTCGTGTCCTTCTCTTCTCCCGCACCCCATCCAGCCACACGATAAGCACCGGAAAGACAAGAAAAGTCGCCAGGAGTGCGAGCAGCACATCGATAACAGTCACGATTCCGAAGTTCTGGTTCATCGAGAACGGTGACGCAATCAACGCTGAGAACCCTGCAAGAGTCGTACACCCGGATGCCAGGATCGCAACTCCGATCTTGCCAGTGGACTCCCTTATCGCGTCGATTGGGACAAGTCCGTTCTCTCGCTCCTCGAAGTACCGCTCCATCATCATCACGGCATACTCGGAGCCGACACCGAGGATCAGTGCTCCAAGTGTTGCGGTCATCGGCGTGTAGTCCATACCAAGCAAGTACATCACACCTCCTGACCAGCCGATGACAAGGGTCATCGTGAGAACCGGCACTATCGCTTTCAGCCAGTCGCGGTAGAGCAGAAAGAGCCCGCCAAGAATCAGAACGAGCCCCACAACCGTCATCTTCATCCTGCCTGTTGTGAGTGCCGCAATCACCGTCGTCATCGTAACCGAGTTTCCTGTGATCGTGACGGTAACACCCGGCGGTGGCGGCATCCATAGGATATCTTCTTCCACGAGTCTAATCAGCCGCTTGATTCTGGGAAGCCCGAGCCCCGATACCGCATCTCCGATACCAAGGTTGAGAAGCGCAGTTGTACGCCCGTAGATATACCGGTCTCTCGTGCTCTCGGGAATCGTTTGCATAATAGCGTCCACCTGCGCCGCATCCTCCGGAAGCGCTCCGTGATTCATTGCCTTTACCGGGGCCGCTATGCTTTCTCCACTGGAAATGTAGGGGTGTAGTGTAACCTCGTGTGCGGAAAACCGATCCATCCAGTCGATCACAGCAGGATCGGTCACGTCATCTGCCTTTATAATCACATTCAACTGGTCAGTGCCGCCAAGAACCTCGACCAGATGGTTCATATCGACAAGCGAAGGCATGTCAGATGGTACGAACTCCTTTACGTCGGTCTGGATGCCAACACAGGTGTCAGCGTACATCCCTCCGAGACAGAGCAACCCAGCGACACCGAGAACCAGCACGGGATTCTTTGCCGCCCAGACTGCAAGACTGCCGAAAAACCGTTCGGCGGAACTGTCCGCCTTATTATTCTTGTTAACCGTGTGATTATTCCTTTGCTTGCAATTCTTCCCAATACTCCTGCGATGTAGCGCGTAGATCACCGCAATTCCAATGAATAGAGCAGAAAAGAAGCAGCAGATGATGCCAACCAGGCACAGAAGTCCGAAATCCTGAATCATTGGCACCGTTGATGTGAACAAACTTACGAAACCAAGCCCTGTGATGATCAGCGCAATCAGGACAGCGGGTGCGGTATGCCGTACCGCCTCGGTTACCGCTCTCTTCGCATCATCGCTTCTTGCAAATTCCTCTTCGATACGGTTGTGGAACTGGATCGCATAGTCGATTCCAAGCCCGATCAGGATCGGAAAAGCAGACATCGAGACCATCGAGAGCGGTATTCCAATAAATCCGGTTGCACCGAACGTCCAGATAATCCCGATGAGGACAACCGGAAGCGGGAGGAGCTGCCACCGCGCATGTCTGAACGCGATGAAGAGCACCACTACCATCAGAAGCGATGCGATCAGAAGGAGCGGACCCATGCTCGAGTTCATCTCATTTTTCATGGCGATACCAAATGCAGGTTCGCCTGTGATGATAACATTATATCCTGCTGGAAACGCTGCCCATTCCACCATATCCTCAACATTGGACAGCACCCCTTCCATCTCGGCATCGGTTGCCCGTGCAGGCATGGTTACAAATACAGCGGTATGCCGTGTGTCAGGCAGCACAATCTCACGCTGCTTTTCGGGTATCGTATCGATGAGCGACCGAATCGCGCTTCCGTCACCGGGGATTCGACTGTGCCCTGATACGCCGAGGTTTACCTGTTCCACCATACTTGCGAGGTCTATAACCCCAATAACGTCCTCTGTTCCGGAAACACCGGTCTTTAGACGGTTGATTGCACATAGTACTTCTGGCGTGGTCACATCTCTACCTTCAACCATGACCACAATCGCTGCTGTGCCAAAATACTGCTGGTACAGGAGATCAAAATCCTGATAAAGGCGGGACTCCTTCGCGACAAACATGTCGGTACCGGTACCCATCTCGATCTGTTTAGCACCGGTAAATGATATGAGGATGAGAATAAACGCAATTGTGATTATCGGAATTGTATTTTTCTCGATGAATCCTCCGAGTCTCTCAAAAATGTCCTTGATTGAGATGTAAACCGCCCCCCCTTTTCCCCTTCATATCGCCACCGATGCATCCCATTCAGTCTCGACGAAGTGTTTGAATATCGATGCAGCCCCGAACCCCTCCGTATAGATTGCCATGAGATCGTACATGCCGGTATCCGCGTTTTCGCTCATGATCGCAATCAATACTTCCTTCCCATCAGCGATCAGTATTCCGCCGCCTGCGGTTGATTTATCGGCAGGAAATCCTCTAATTTGTGCTCCTGGAATGTCCTTTGTAATCTCTTTGAGTTCTTCGCTCCGCGAGCCGGTTATCCGAACTGTGACACCCTCTTCGATCTTAGTGATTATTTCACCTTTTACATTCTCAAAAATCGGGTACGTCTTTGCAATCTCGTGAAACGATGGATAAGACGCCGCGAAGACAATATCATTCTGTGCGTCCCTGATCATCTCGATGATTTTGTCGCTTACGTTTTTAACTCCGCTCATCGCCCAGATCGCCTCTTCTCGCGCCTCTATCCTTTGTGTCTGATAAATTTCTTCGAGCGAGGCAAGCGCATCTTCGCTTTCAGCTATAAAATTATCTTTCAGTTTTTCGAGGGCAATCTCAGGAGGAACTGCCCTGTATCTCATCGGTTTGGAAGACTGGACCTCGACGACCCCCCGTTCTTCAAGTCTGTGGAGCGCACCGTACACAGCAGAACGCGGGATTCCTGAGACCAGATGGATGTCCGATGCGGTCCCGCTTCTGATCTTCACAAGTGCGGTGTACACCTTTGCCTCGTACTCGGTGAGTCCGAGATCGCGCAGGGATTCGACAGCGGTCTTCATGATACATTATCTGCTGCACTGCTTTAAATATGTTTTGATTTGATTGACTTAGATGTTGTTTTAATAATACTGACAAAGGCAGCATAAGCCAGCTCAAGATATCCATTTTGCACTGACCGCAGCTGGTGTCGGTCTTCTGTGGCTGGCAGGGATGCCGCTCTGGGACAGTATAAACTGTGCGATGACCGGGATTGGCACCGGTGGTTTCACGGTCACAGACGGGAGCATCGCAGAGTACCAGAGCGTGGCAATCGAGATCGCACTCATGCCGATCATGCTTGCCGGTGCGATACCGTTTCTGGTTCACTACAGAGTGATCACGCGAAGAATGTCTTCGTATCTCAGGGACATACAGTGCAGGGTGATCCTTGCAATGGTTCTGATCGGCGTAATTGCGCTTCTTCTCGAGAACGCACTGAGCATGACGAATGAAAATCCCATGGCATGTCTGACTCAATCTTTCAGTTTGTTTCGGAGATTACCACCACGGGGTTCCGGACTGCCGATATACATCGGTGGACTCCGACCGCGCATATCATCCTGATCATCGCCATGATTGTTGGGGGTACTGCCGGCTCGACCTCCGGCGGAATAAAGACGATGAGAGCGATCATGGTGGTCAAAGGGGTCGGATGGTGGCTCAAAAAGATCGCACTTCCGAAGGAATCAGTTATTCCATTTCGTATTGGAAAGAAAACTCGCACAGAGGCTCATAAGAACGAAGAACTCGTGGAGGTATCGCTCTGAACCTATGAATTGTGTTTCTCCTGTTTGGGGGTGGTTGTGCTCCTCTATATGGTACCGGCAGGTTTCAATCTCGATGAGGTGATCCTTGAGGTGGCATCCGCACAGAGCAATGTCGGGATCTCAACCGGCATCGCTACAGCAAGTCTCCCTGCCGCAGGTAAGATCATGCTGATAGCAAATATATGGATCGGTCGGCTTGAGATCATCCCCGCAATCTTTTTGCTGCGGACGCTTCTCGTGCGGGAGATTACGTGAGGTTCTCGTGCAGAACACCGTCTACCTCCGCCTGTTACCGGATAACCACTCAAGCACCCGATGCAAAAACAGAAGAATCCTGTACTTGATCGGCAGCGCCTTTGACATAATCTTCCGTCCGGATAGTGCATCCCTAAAAAATCGCAGTTTATCCCTGCTCCCGATCAGCTCCCGAAAGGTCTCGTGATCCATAAAAAACGCAAGCGGCTTTACCCCGAAATGTCTCTTCACGCTACCAGCGATCTGATGGTACTCACGCCGCCAATCCACGACCGATCTGGTTCCTGGCTTTATCGCATCGAGTGTTGTTATCAGGTTGATCGTGCCGCCCTCGATTCCGATGATCCAGTTCGTCCAGATATCATTCCCGCTGAAGATTGTGAGCATGACAAGTGCGTCATCGGGTGCAAAAGTCAGGATCTTCTTAACCGTTTTATACTCAAGATCAGAAAGCCAGTTTGAACCGGCTGGGTACTGGCAGATCCCGGTCCCGATCTCTGATGATATGGCGTCTTTCAGCGAGAACAACTGCTTGATATAATTGGCGTCAAAGTCAACAGTACTCTCAAATCTGGTGGATATACGCCGTATCGCAGGATAGGATATGGCATAGACCTTATCCACACCTTCTTCGTGGTGCATCGCTTTGATAACGTCTTCCAGTTGCCGATCATCCGAAAACCAGTTCTTGAGTCCAGGTCTTGACCCCTGTCCGGTCTGCACGATCTTCAGTGGCACACCGGAATCATGGATGATGATAATCGCAGTCTCTGGCTTGCCCCTGTGAAATAGGGCATGGTAGAGGTTGTTCCACTGCTCAACACCCCAGTCCAGGATTCTGATATCCTCACCGATCATGAGAAGCGACCTCAAGAATCCGGACCGTGTACGCAGGAATCCTGATCATCGGACCAACCATCTCTTCGCTATCCGGATCAAGATATATCCCGCCGATATCAACATCTTTCTCACCCATTCCGGTGTTTGCAACGAATAGAATCTCCCTGCCGTCTGCTCCGTCTGCTATATGCACTGCTGCATCGATCTGTGGATCAGTACACGGAATCACGCGCCGCATCCCGCAAGCGACTGCGATCCGGTCGATTATGCCAGTCAGCCCTGCCGGGACATCTTCTGTAATCCTTGGAAAGAGGAATCCGAAGTGGATGATGCTACCGCTCCCGATCTTCTGCTGGTAGATGATTGTTCCCGGGTCAGCAGTCAGAACAGAGACGGCATCGGCTGTGCCACCGGTTGCACCATCAGTTGTATCATCAATTGTACCGTCGGTTGCGCCGGTATCGAATATGTCTACGTCTTTCAGTTTGATACCCTCCACCACCATCCCATCCATTCGTCCGTCAGGTTTTGGTAGATAGTCCCTGATAATTCCAAATTCTTCGGTATGTTCGTCGGATTCAGGGACTCTTGGTCCCATGACAAGACATCCACCACCTTTTACATAGTTGATTAATTTATCCTGAACGTCTCTGCTCATGAAATCAAATGCAGGCACTGCCACCACCCTGTACTCGGAAAGCCGCTCCAGTGAAAGTTCGGTATCGCCGATGGTAACAGCGTACTTCGCAGCACCGAATCCATAGTACAGCGCATCCCACTGCCGCCCGTATTCGAGCTGGATCACGTCATTAAATCCGAGATAGTCCTCGCTGACATAATATTCAGGCGTGATGCCGGCAAGAATCGGGATCGGCGTGAGGAGCGATGATGCAAGTTCGAGACGGGCACAATCACGGTTTATTAACAGGATTCCTTCGCATCGTATCCTCAGTTTCTGATAATTTATCCGTTTGATGATCTGGTTAAACCTCTGGTAGAACCGAAATCGATCTTTTCTGACTCCTCCGAATCGGTCGATCGGGCTTCCAACCCATCGTTCACGCTCGACTAACATGTAAAAATTGACTCCTGAAAATCCGTGCATGAGCGCGGCGTACGTTGTGAACTCGGCATCGTCGAGCATGATCGGTTTTACAGGGATCGGGAGTGCGACGAATCCTGATGCAAACTCTGGTATAAACGACACGCGACTCGTGCCACCGAGATACTGGACACACCGTTTTATTTTATGATACTCCTCTTTGTAGTAGTAGAGGTCAAGACCGACCGCATCAACGATCTCTTCCATCTTAATCTGGTTGTATGGCGGTTTTATGCACATCCCTGGCAGATTATGATACATGAACGTGGCAACGCCGCGTTTCCTTAACATATCACTGATACGTGCAAGCCCGTGCTGTAGATAATATTCCTTGTACTCAATCCAGTCCAGATAATATGGAAGATCGCTCTTGTTTTTAGCATTGAAATTGCGGGGTGGCGGCACTTCATCAAACGAATCATAATCGGTCCTGTATGCGCTGTTCAACCGCTCGATGTCCCTGTATTTTTCGTTTAAGAACCGTAGATACAGAAGAATCGCGCCTTCTGAGTAATCGTGATCATACGGCTGGGTGCGCAGGAAGAAGGACATCTCGTTGTCTGCCTGAACAGCGATTACACAGCCGTGCGGATGGAGATGATCTCTTATGATCGGGCAGACACGATCAAAATATATGCCGACTTCCTGGTAAAATCTTTCCGATGCGTAACTCGGTACAGGAAACATCCTTGGAGGCGATGGGAATACCACTGGTGTGCCGTCGGCAGTGACCGATTGGACAAAAGGGTCCTCCAGAACCCGCTTTGGAAACCCGAAATATGTGATCTCGGAGTTGACATGTGGACCCGGACGCAGCAGCACACGCAGATCCTTATCTTCACAGAGTGTTAAGAATGCGTCAAGATCGTAGTCAGGGTTAATCTCGCCAAAATCAAACTCTCCCGGGGAGATTTCATGAACACCCCATGGTATGTAGGTGCAGATGACTGAAAACCCCATATCACGGACTCGATCGAGGATCTCCCCCCATCTCGTGCGTTCGAGCCGCCAGTAATGGACACTACCGCTCACAAGAAGCGTTCGTTCATCATCAAGATAAAAACCCCCATCCTGTGCCGTCAGTGCCATATCACTTGCGTATGCCAACGTATTCCCGCATATCCGCGACTCTGAGTTTCTTTGTAAGTCGGTCCATCAATGTCGAATCCAGTTTCAAGCCAAGATCCAGTTGTGCGTAATAATAGACCGTTCCGAGAAGTCCCATCGATTCCAGACGTCTGGATGAGTTCGTAACTTTTATGTGAGGAAAAAACTTCACATCTCCGATCTTGTTTATCCGTCTGCTAAAGTCCACATCCTCGAGCAGGACATTTCTGTATCCACCACACTTCCAGTACGCATCCCGCCGCACACAGGTGTTAAAACCAGGAAGGGTGGCAGAGAGCAATTTATCGCGCATCAGAAAATACTTGTTGGCAACCGTCTCTGCAAGTTTTATCTGCTCTGATTGTTCTGAGAACTCAAATCCGGTTGAGAATGCGACAAGATCAGGATCGGTCTTGAATGTTTCGTAGACATAAGCAAGGTAGTATCCGGGCATCACGGTATCTGCGTCGATGAATATGAAATATCTGCTGCTCTTGCTTGCATTCACAACTCCAAAGTGTCTGCCTGCCCCAATCCCGCGCTCTTCGCAGTAGATGACGCTGTCAGCGTACCTCTTTGCGATATCAAGACTTCCGTCCGTACTGCCACCGTCTGACACGATCAACTCGTAGGGTATGTTCGTGTTCTGGTTTGCGATCGATTCAAGCGTCGCCTCGAGGCAGTTAGCCTCGTTTAAGACCGGGATTATGACCGAGATCTCAGGTTCCATGATTGATTCTTGGCGCCAGATGCACTTTAAACGTTGAGATGGTGGTGCTACATCCGACCGTGTCTGATAATCGAGAAGAGAAGCCAGAACCCCATCATCCCTGCACCGAGAAAACCGATGATTCCGATTACCGGGATGTCATGCCACAATGGCGGAATTCCTGCGAGCACGATGAGCGAGGAGCTCATGACAAGCGATGCCAGAACGATAGCGAAACTGATGCGATTGCTGACCTGATCGAGAGTTTTCTGCATCGGCTCAAGTCCATGGTGTTCAAACTTGATCGTTGTCCCTCCACTCTTTGCCTGCTTCAGGATGTCACGGAACGTCCCTGGAATATCTTTTAAGAGGTGAACGATCTCGGCACCTGCGTTTAACATATCAGATGCCACGCGTTTTGGATGCATCCGCTCCATCCGGATGCGTTTGATGAACGGGGTTGCTGAACTCATGAAATCAAAATCAGGATCAAGCACCGTTCCAAGCCCCTCGACTGTTGTAATCGCCTTAACCATCATGAAGAGGTCTGGCGGAATCTGCAAACGGTGATGCGAGACAAGATTCATAAACTGGCGCAAGAGCCGCCCTGCATTGATCTCTTTTAATGGTTTTCCAATGTACTGCATCGTCAGGTCAGAAACATCCAGTTCCATCTTTCGGCGATCTACCGCCACATCCTGTGTGGTAAGC
>JAYEFK010000013.1:0-2567 GCA_034658575.1 Methanobacteriota archaeon | reverse complement strand
ACTTGACTTTCAAAGATAACCGAAAGTGACCCAATTTTCCAGATTTTTTCGATAGCAGTCGCCAGTGTCCGTTTTTAAGATGTAATCCCTCATTAGACAATACACGGTTTTCCTCGAAAAGAAGAAAAGGAAAGGCGGAACCTACTGGTATGCGACTGAAAGAAGCCGGGTCAATGGAAAGACGGTGCGAACATGGCAGGAATATCTCGGAACCGCAGAAAAGATCCGGCAGTGCGTGAGACAATCAAAAGATCTCCCACATATCCGGCTGAAATCGTTCCAATATGGAAAAACCGCTGCCCTCCTCGCCATATCCGAGGAACTGGGCTTTAGAGACTGTAAACAGGCACACTGGATCTGGGGCGATTTATGGCAGATTAGTCAGAATCGGCATCTGGCGGACTAATGTTTCGGTAGGGACTACCTGAAGAGGCTTGATAGGAATCGTTTTTGGGCGGGTATTTGAAAGTCAAGTTCATATCGTAACAACCAGCCCTGCCCTCTCTTTCCATGCCTGCACGAATCGAGTGGTCGAAACGCCGATGAACGTATCGACCAGACAGAGGTCGCAGCGGTCGATCACTGCCACGAGATCTGCAAGGTCGCCGTGGTACACCGAGATATCCACAGGTCCGGATGATCCATCTCCATGTGCTGTTGCGACCAATCTCGGAGTACCAGTATCTGCGATCAGCGGGAGTTTCGAGGGGTCGGTATGGATCTCCGGTTCAGGATCGAGACCGAGAACCGATGCGTTCGCTCTGATATTCAGGATTGTATTCTTAACCGCCGGGCGGAACGCGTCGTTCAGTACCACCTCGCGCGCACCTGCGAGCACCGCGACAAGTCCGAGCGTGCCCGCGCCGCAGCATCCGTCCACAACGGCGCCTTCCAGCTTCCGCTGGTAGTATAACGATTCGAGCACCCTGATCTTGCCGGATTCGGCACGTGAGAACTCGATATGCGTGTCGGATTGGGTTTTGTAGATGCACAGTTCTCCGAATGCCGATGAGACGACATCTCCGCGAACATCGCAGCCAGCAAGCAGATTGTATGTGTGGGGCGTGTGATCCGCATCCGGAATCCCGACCGGTTGACCTGGTTCCCCCTTCCGCTCGATCACGCCCTTCACCTCAGAAACTTCGTTCACCAGCATCTCTGCGGCATCCCTGTCGATTGCGTCCATGACAAGGATCAGCATGTCCTTACCAAGTCTCGGAGGAAACGGGACCGGATACCCGATCGGGATCATAGGGGTGCCGACATCGGATAGTGCTGCATCCTTGCCGCGCAAGCCCTCCCGCACCAGTATCCCGAGTACATGCGCGATGACGATGTCGAGATGCCGCTTCCCGCAGTTCTGGCACCGCATCGCAGCATCATCGACGCTACGGAAGGGCTGGTCAAGCTGATGAAACGATAACTGCTTGCTGATCAAGGGGTCTGGCGCGCATGACTGACATGCGGCATACATGGAAGATATCGACTCAAGCACCTCTTCGGCAGGGATGACGCAGTCGCTGCTCCCACATCTCGGGCAGATGATCGTGGCACTCATGGTATCCTCCGGAGAACCGCCCTGCACGGCGCGCCATCCGCACAAACGGTCTTGATCGGAAGACAGGTCAAACGGTACCGCCCCGGCTCAACATGCCGCAGATCAACATCCTCGAGAATCAGCGCGCCGGCGCCGAGCAGGGTCCGGTGGACTGGGAAATCCATATCATCGTAACGTTCGACAGATATATAATCGATTCCTACCAGCGACGCCCCTTTATCAACCAGCCATCGCGCGGCGACAGGTTCGATGTAAACGAAGCTCTCATGGAACCGTTCGCGCGGCAGATCACTGTTCCTCGTCTTGAAGAGAACCGCCTGCCCGGGCTCGATCAGATAGCCGTCCAGTTCAGATACGGTCACGGCTGCTTGCGATTCAATTTCGATCACGTCCGCATCGAGGAAGAAACGCTCAACCGGCACTTCATCAAGCGATTCGCGCCCCTCAAAAAAGTGGAGCGGCGCATCGATGTGTGTTCCGGAGTGGCTGCTCATCACCAGTCTGGAGAGTGCGTATCCGGAGGAGCGCGTATGCGCCGCCGAGAAATCCGCATCATCCGGAAAACTGACTGTGTCCAGCCCAAGTGTCCGGGTGATGTCGATTATCAGTTCCCTGTGGGGTTCTTTCATGGTTGGTTATGTGATCGGATGGGTATTATGGCTGTATATGGGTATTAAGTAAAGATGTATCTGTATTAAGGCATATAACTTACTGAGCCGCAAGGTTTATATGCCGCCGCATAACAGTGGTGTACCATGCGGGCGGGTTTCTAAAACCTTTTTTAACCACACTAACCCCCACTCCCCACTTCCCACACTCCCGCTCGCATATCCCCTTAACAATTTGTTGGTGAGTTGATCTCCTTTCGGTGTTTTTGATATAATTTACCGAGTCGAAAGGTTTATATACTATCACGTAAAAGTGGTGTACCATGCGGGCGGGTTTCTAAAACCTTTTTTAACCACACTAACCCCCACTCCCCACTTCCCACACTCCCGCTCGCATATCC
>JAYEFK010000012.1:0-11194 GCA_034658575.1 Methanobacteriota archaeon | reverse complement strand
AATAGCCAGCCGGACGGTTTTTTCCCGGGACGCAGTCCCGAACCGAAGAGCGAAACGCTCACTGCGCTTCAGTCAGCGGTTCTCAGTACGAATTCCGATCTCGGGATTGCGCATGACGGTGATGCGGATCGGATGGTCGCTGTCGATGATCAGGGAGAGATCGTCAGCAATGACAAACTCCTCGCGTTCTATGGAATGCACGAAGCAAGGAAGAAGATGGTCGTTCCTGTGGATACTTCCATGCTCATCGATGCAGTGCTCCCTGATATCGAGATAACCAGAACGCGGGTCGGGGACGTCTTCATCGCAGAGGAGATGAAGCGCACGGGTGCTGATTTCGGCGGCGAGCCGAGCGGTACATGGATATTTCCGCGGGTGTCGTACTGCCCCGAGGGCATCTATGCCGCAGCAAGACTCGTTGAGCTACTGAGCAGGGAGGAAGTGAGATTCAGCGATCATCTCTCGCCGATGCCAGAGTACGAGATAAAACGGGGATCGATCTCATATCGGGGGGATCTCGATGACATGCGGATCGAAGAAGAATTGCGTGCGCTTCCCTCTTCCGATGTCAGCACGATCGATGGCATCCGGCTCGGATTCGACGACGCGTGGGCGCTCATTCGCCCGTCAGGAACAGAACCCCTGATCAGGATCACTGTTGAGGGCGCGACCCGGGATGTGGTCGAGAAATTATACCGTGAGATACAAAAAAGCGTAAAAGGAGTAATCGATGAAAGCAGTGATCCTTGCAGCAGGTGAAGGGACGAGAATGCGCCCACTGACGGCATCATGCCCGAAGGTGATGCTGCCGGTTGCAAACAGACCGGTACTTGAGCATATCCTCGTGTCTGCGCGGGATGCCGGGATCGACGATTTCGTCTGTGTGGTCGGGTACATGGGCAATGTTATCAGGGATTACTTTGGAGACGGGAGCCGAATTGGCATCCGTATCGATTATGTGGAGCAGAGAGAGCAACTCGGTACCGCACATGCGATAGGGATGGCTCACGATCTTGTGGAGGGCAGATTCCTCGTCTTAAATGGCGATGCGATCGTTGCGCCGCCTGATCTTCGCGTGCTTATTGAGCGGACGGAGGACATCGTCCTTGCAACGAAGGAACTGGAGAATCCCGCGGGGTACGGTGTTGTGAAGACCGAGGGCGGCAGGGTCGCTCGGCTCATCGAGAAGCCAGACCATGTCGCCTGCAATCTGGTGAATGCAGGGATCTACCTCTTCCCTGACACCATCTTCGATGCCATCAGGGAGACCGGGGAATCGGTACGCGGGGAATACGAGATCACAGATTCCATAAATGCGCTTGTTAGTGATCTCGATATCGGCTACTCGATGCTCGATACATGGATCGATATCGGAAGACCGTGGAACCTGCTCGATGCAAACGAATTTTTGTTGTCAGCCATTGAGACCGAGGTTGCAGGCATAGTCGAGCCCTACGCCACATTAAATGGCAATATTCGGGTCGGGAAGGGCAGCATCATCAGAAACGGATCTTACATTACAGGACCGGCAATCATCGGAGAGAACTGTGATATCGGTCCGAACTGCTTTATCAGACCCGGTACAGCTATAGGGGATAACGTGCGCATCGGGAATGCTGTTGAGATCAAAAACAGCATCGTGATGGACGGGACACACATAGGTCATCTCAGTTATGTCGGGGATAGCGTCATCGGGCGTGGCTGCAACCTCGGCGCAGGAACGAAGATCGCAAACCTGCGACACGACGGCAGGAACATCCGCGCGGTTGTGAAGGGCGAGTCTGTTGACACCGGCAGAAGAAAACTTGGCGTGGTCATGGGGGCTGGCGTGCACACAGGGATCAATACGAGCATCAACGTCGGCGTGATGATGGGGGCTTGCATGAGCACGCGTCCCGGGGCGGTTGTGATGCGATGATTATTGGGATTGTTACGATATCGATTGCCTGGGGTGAAATGATATGAAAATGTTAATGGATAGTGAATACGAGGTTTAAGCGAATGATTAAGAAAGCAATAATTCCTGCTGCGGGGCTTGGAACAAGATTCCTTCCGGTTACGAAATCGATGCCGAAGGAGATGCTCCCGATCATCGATAAGCCGATCATCCAGTTCGTTGTGGAAGAGGCAGTAGCTTCCGGCATCGATGATATCCTGATCATCACAGGCAGGGGCAAACGGGCTCTTGAAGACTATTTTGACACGTCTCCGGAACTTGAAAGCCATCTCCTTAAAAATGGGAAGGATAAACGGTTACAAGAGGTGCGAGACGTATCTTCAATAGCAGACATCCATTACATACGGCAGAAAGAACCAAAGGGACTTGGAGATGCAGTTTTGAGGGCGGAAAGGCATGTTGGCGACGAACCATTCGCAGTGTTGCTTGGCGACGATATCATCAGAGGTGAATCCTGTATAAAGCAGTTGATGGACGTTTACACGACGCATAAGTGCTCTGTGCTGGCAGTAGAAGAGGTCAGCGACGTGAGCAAATACGGGATCATAAAAGGCAGCAAGATCGATGAGTTGATCTATCGTGTCGATGATATCATCGAGAAACCAGACGCGCGCGATGCACCATCAAATATGGGCGCGATCGGGAGATATATCCTTACGCCAGCGATATTCTCGTGCATCAAGGAGGTAGAACCCGGATTCGGGGGCGAGATACAACTGACCGATGCCATAAGGATGCTTATTGATCGGGAGGGTGTTTGTGCATACGCGTTCAGAGGAAAGCGATACGATGCAGGGGATAAGGCTGATTACATAAGAGCGATCATCGATTTTGCGCTGGAACGAGAGGATTTAAGAGATACGATTAAGAATTATCTACCGGTGATAAGATGAAAGTATTGGCGGGTGATACTATGCAGGATTTACAAACTCCTGAATTGCAAACTCTTGGAGCGCACCTGGACATTATAATGCAGGAATTGGTTCAGATAAAACGAGTCGTTGTTGGTCTGGGGCACAGGGATGAACAGAAGGCTGAAAAGGCGTGGAATGAGCTGATGACAGCATCGAAGCAGATTTCAAAAGAGTGGAGAGGTCCATCTGCCGTGGAAGAGATTAAAAGTCAAAGAGAGAAGCAATGGTAACTTATCTGACGATTGATAGTTCTGTAATAGTTGCAGCGTTGAGGGAACAGGAAGAGAAACATGAAATATGTAAGCGTCTGCTCGAAAGAGTGAAAAATGGAGAATTCGTGGCGTTGGAACCTTGTACTGTGCTGGTGGAAGTTGTTGCCGCAATAAAAAGGAGAACTGGATCAGAGTATCTGGCTGAAAGGGTTAAAAGTGGATTAGAAAACATAGATAGCATAAATTTTTTAGATTTAATATCAATCAGAGCAGATGATGCGGCAAATATAGCAAAAGAAACTGGCGTCAGGGGGATGGATGCAATTGTTATTCAAATCGCAAAGGAATTCGGCAGTCCGCGGGTAAGTTTGGATATGGAGATGGCTGGAAGATCGAGATTTATTGTTGATATCGTAGATATCGAGGATGCGATGAAATTATGAAAGTACTGGTAACAGGATGCGCGGGGTTCATAGGTTCCCATTTGACGGAACGATTGCTGAGAGATGGTTTTGATGTGATCGGGATCGATTGCTTCACCGATTACTATCCGCGGGAATATAAGGATAAGAATATCAAAAACGCTCTGGAAGATGATGCATTTACTCTGGTAGAGCAGGATATATTGTCCATGGACGCATTCCCTGACGTGGATTATGTCTTTCATCAGGCAGCACAGGCAGGGGTGCGGAAGAGCTGGGGCGGGGACTTTGAGGTATATACGCGGGACAATATTCTGGCGACTCAACGGTTGCTGGAATATTACAAGGATTGCGAGATAAAGAAATTCGTTTATGCCTCATCGTCATCGGTCTATGGGGACTGCGAACTGCCGATGAAGGAAACTCGGATGTTAAAACCAGTCTCCCCTTACGGCGTCACAAAACTGGCAGCAGAGAATCTATGTTATCTTTATTATAAAAACTACGGAGTGCCGACCGCCTCGCTTCGGTATTTCACAGTATACGGGCCGAGACAGCGACCTGATATGGCGACGCACCTCTTTGTCAGGGCGATCCTCGAAGGTGCTGAGATAACGGTCTACGGGGATGGTGAGCAGACACGGGATTTCACGTTTGTGGATGATATCGTCGAGGCGAACGTGCTTGCAGCGATGAGCGGCTCGCAGGGTGAGGTCTTCAATGTCGGCGGCGGCACAAGGATCAGTGTCAATGAATTGCTCGAGATCATGGAGAATGTCACAGGGAGGAAAGCTTTTGTCAGATACATCGAGAAGCAGAAGGGGGATGTTAAGGATACGCTGGCGGATGCCGGTAAGATTGGCAAACTCGGATGGAAACCGAGAGTTGGAATCGAGGAAGGGGTCAGAAGGTTTGCCCGGTGGTATGAGGAACTGGTGAATCAATGATTAAAATGGTTATAACGGGTAAACACGTTCTTCGGGAAATGATGAAATAATATGGGAATTGAGATGGTTTTAACCTCGCGGGATGGGTATGTTGTTTTGACTGGAGATCTAAAATCTTCAAGAAAGTTGAGTGAGCGGGCAAACGTTCAGGAACAGTTGAAGGGTGCCTTAAAGACGGTGAATGAGAGATTTGGTGGGGTGATTGCCGCAAAATTCATAGTTGTGGGTGGCGACGGTTTTCAGGGAATGCTTTCTTCGGTGGATGGTATTTTTGATGTTTACTATACGCTCTTTGAGATGATAGGGCATCCATTCTATGTTGGTATTGGTACAGGGAGTATATCCACCGGTCTGAGTGAAAACGTTGCTGAGATGGATGGTGAGGCTTTTCACAGGTCATCTGGTGCATTGGGTGATATAAAGAAGAAAAAGAACTGGGTCACATTCGATAGTGGCAGGGAGATTGATAAGGTCATCACAGCATCATGGAACCTGATGGCAGATACGATCTGGAACTGGAGTAAAAGACAGAAGGAGATCATATTGTACTACAGAAAGCATGGCGGGGGGAGGGGGGCTGTCAGATCGGCGAGTGCGAACTTTGGCGTGGGTGAACGGAGCATCTACAAGACACTCCGAACCGGAAAGTACCATCTACTGCAGTCTGTGGAGGATGCGCTGAAGGAAATATTGAACTGAAAATGGTTCAAATTAAGGATTGAACTGAAAATGGTTGACAAAACACGGGTGTTGGAATGAACTGGGCTATCGATGTTGGTGTGATTGTTTCTGCGTACATAGCTGTAAGTGTTGTTGGTGCTTATGCCATCAGAGCGATCCTCAGGAGATATGAGAAAAATGTGGGGACCGGCGGCTTGAGAAGTGCTGGCATGATTATAGGAATCATCGAAAGAGTGATGGTATTAACTTTCGTGCTGATTGATCAGTATACAGCGATAACTATCGTCTTTGCAGCCAAGTCTATCGCGAGATTTAATGAGCTGGAGGATAGGAACATGGCTGAATATTATTTGATCGGTACGCTTTTGAGCATAACATTCGCATTGATCACTGGAATTGTTGCGCGATTGACAATCGAAGGTGGAATGATATGAATATACTGATAACAGGTGGCGCGGGGTTTATAGGTTCAAATCTCGCAGAGGAACTTGCAAAGAAGCATGAAGTAGTCATAATCGATGATCTCTCCACCGGAAGGGTGGAAAATGTTGAGGATCTCGATGTGACACTTGTGCGGGGCAGCATCACAGATCCTGACATGCTCAGGGAGAATTTCAGAGGCGTCGATTATGTCTTTCACCAGGCAGCGCTTCCGAGTGTCCAGAGGAGCATAGAAGACCCTGTTCTGGCAAACGAGGTGAATATATGCGGGACACTGAATGTGCTCGTCGCTGCGAGGGATGCTGGTGTAAAGAAGGTGATGTATGCGTCTTCTTCTTCTGTTTATGGTGATACGCCCGAACTTCCGAAGAGGGAGGATATGAAGCCGGATCCGAAATCCCCTTATGCTGTGGCGAAACTTGCAGGTGAGTATTATTGCAGGGTTTTTAACGAGATTTACGGCTTGAAAACGGTTGCGCTCAGGTATTTCAATGTCTACGGTCCGAGGCAGGATCCGGCGTCTGATTATGCGGCTGTGATACCGAAATTCACGAATCGGGTCATGGCTGGCAAGGAGCCGATCATATACGGGGACGGGGAGCAGACCCGGGACTTCACGTTTGTGCGCGATGTGGTGCAGGCGAATGTGCGGGCGATGGAGTCGGACGCTATAGGTGTGTTTAATGTGGCGACAGGGACGCGGATCAGTATCAACGATCTCGCGGGGATGGTTATGGAGGTCATCGGGAAGCGGGTGGACTGTGTGCACGAGGTGGCGCGGGCGGGCGATGTGCGGGATTCGCTTGGGGATATCTCACGGGCAAGCGCGGGTTTCGGGTACGCGCCGCGGTACGGGATGGAGGAGGGACTTTCTGAGACGATCGGGTGGTTTATGAGGGGGGCGTGAGTTCGGAGGATGCTGTAGTGATATTGTTGGAAAAGGGTCTGGAAATTGGGCGAGAAATTGCCGTAAATCTCTATAAAAATGGCGATGTAAGTTTGTGGAAAGCATCGGAGATTGCGCGCATGAACCTTGAGGAATTCAAGGATGTTTTATCGCGCAGGGCCATAAAAATAAAGGCGAGTGGAAGAAAAGAAGAGAGCGATATGCGTTTAAAAGAGGTTTTTGACCATATCGAATATTGTTAGGGAAGAATCGTATCTGAAAGTTTACATTTATATATCATTGTAATCAACTGGTCAATATGCGAGTTATAACCGCAAGAGTTCCGGATGAGATGTTTGAAAGGATAACGGGGCTGGAGGCGAGTGAAAAGATAGATAGGGCAGAGGCAACGAGAAAGCTGCTTTTTATTGGTATAAAAGAGATAAAAAAGGAAAAAGCGATAAAACTTCTAAGAGAGTATAAAATAACATACCGGAAAGCAGCAGAGATGATGGGGGTGGCGATTTATGAATTATTAGACATAATGGAAAAAGAAGGGATTGAGGTTGGATATTCGATGAGGGATCTGGAAAGAGATTTAGAGGAAATGAAGTTATTGCGATAGACTCTTGCCCCGCGCATTCATCTATCAAAGATTGGAAGGCTGGACATTCTGGAGAATTGTTCACTTATTACGACAGACTCCGTCAGGGGGGAAGTGATTATAGAAGGAAAGGTGGGGGCAAGCATGTTAAAAGAATTCTTTAATCGGGTGGAGGTGGTTAAATTATCAGAAAAGGATATCGGCACTGCATCGTCTATTGTGCAGAGTGAGTATGTGCATCAGGCAGATGCGGAGCTTTTACTGCTTGCAAAGAGGAAAAACTGCACACTACTTACGAATGATCGGGCATTGGTACTATTGGCAAGGAGCATGGGAATAAAAGTATGGTGGGTCACGACTCTAATCCTGAACCTTGTGAACGCGGGGAGGCTCCCCAACGAGGAGGGGAAATATATTCTGGATGACCTGATAATGAGTGGGATGAGGATCGAAACAGGTGTGTACATAATGATACGTCGAGAGATTGAGATGATGGGGCGGTGACAATGTCAAACGAAGAACGTTTGGACGGATCGCTCTCGGAAAGCGGTGAAAGGGGCGGGGATGGACTTTGTCGGTGCTTTCATCGCAAGATTTTTGGGTGCAGGAGATCACTATAACGAGATTCAATGAATTTAATGACCGGAATATGGCTGAATATGATCTGATCGGTACGCTTTTAAGCATAACATTCGCGGTGATCATTGGAATCATTACCCGGCTGGTTATCGAGGGCGGGGGGATATGGGGTGTCGGGTGCTGGGTGTCGCAGGAATTGATACGCGACACATCTGTACATCTTCTCAGGCATCTGAAACCGGGTCGGAGCCTCAATCGCGAGAGCGCATTTATATATCAACACGAATAAGATACCTCCATGAACGTACTGGTAACCGGTGGAGCAGGTTTTATCGGATCCAATCTGGTATCTGCCATAGTCGATGAACATGATGTCACGGTGCTGGATAATCTCCATACCGGAAACATAGATAACCTGAAGGGCGTGAAAAGCGAGATAGACCTGATCGAGGATTCATGCGGCAATATCCGCAGCCGGATGCCGGACTCTGGTGTTGACACCATCGTTCATCTCGGCATCCCGTCTTCATCGCCAATGTACAAGGAGAATCCGTTACTTGTGGGCTCAGCAATCAATGATGCGATCAGTGTATTCGAGTTTGCAAGGGATGCAGGTGCTAATGTCGTGTTTGCATCGTCTTCCTCGCTGTACAATGGAGTGCCCACCCCGCATAGAGAGGATGCGAAGATCGGGGTTACCGACTACTACACAGAGGCGAGACTGTGTATTGAACGGATTGCGGAGTTATACCATGAGTTATATGGTGTAAATTCGATCGGATTGCGATTTTTCTCGGTTTATGGTCCCAATGAGCGCGCAAAGGGGATATACGCAAACATCGTCTCGCAATTCCTCTGGGAGATGCAGAAAGGCGAAATTCCGGTAATATATGGCGATGGCGAACAGACAAGGGATTTCGTGTTCGTGGATGATGTGGTTCAGGCATGTATGCTCGCCATGAAAAAAGACATATTCGGCGTGTTCAACGTCGGAACAGGCGAGTCGCACAGTTTCAATGATGTTGTGCACCTCCTCAACAGCGAACTCGGCATGGATATCGAACCGCAATACATCGAGAATCCTTTGAAGAATTATGTGGGGCATACGCTTGCGGATATAACGAGGGCAGGGGATGTTCTTGGTTACACGCCTGAATATTCGCTGGAACGCGGGATCAAAGAACTGATCGGTTGATAAAATGGGGGCGCGGGGTTTGCATGTTCGCATCTCACAGAACGGCTGCCTGGGCTGGCATACACAGATGGATTGATCTATAGGGGAAAATGAAAGTAATCATCCCTGCTGCCGGAACCGGGACGCGTCTCTTTCCGCATACCCATACCAAGCCGAAATCCATGGTATATATCGCAGGCAAGCCAATCATCGGGCACATCCTCGACCGGATGATCGACCTCGAACCAGAGGAGATCATACTCGTGGTCGGGTACCGGAAGGAGCAGGTGATCTCGTATGTGGATGAGCATTACAGGGATGTATTTCGTATACAGTATGTGACCCAGAAGGAGCGCCTCGGTCTCGGGCATTCGATAGCCCTGACTCGTGACGTGGTAGGAGACTCCGAAATCATGATCGCACTTGGTGATATGATCTTTAAATCAGGTTATCTGGACTTCTATGAGCAGCATAGGAAAAACGGACATTGTGCAGGATCGATTGGCGTCAGAGAGGTCAATGATCCGCGAAAGTACGGGATCGTTGAACTGGAACCTGCGTCGCAATGCATCAAACGGCTTGAGGAGAAGCCAGAGCATCCGGTCTCGAATCTGGGTATATCGGGCGTCTACTTTGTACAGGATACGAAAGCGTTCTTCGAAGTCCTTTCATGGATGCTCGAGAACAACATCAAGACGCGTGGCGAGTATCAACTGACAGATGCGCTGGAAGAGATGGTCAGGCGCGGTAGCAGGTTCAAGACCTTCACAGTCTCCAGCTGGTATGATTGTGGACATGCCGAATCTCTGCTTGCGACCAACCGGGTGCTGCTGGATGAGCGGGAGGGTGCAAACGATGCCTACGAGCTCGTGGACTCGGTGGTCGTGCATCCGGTGGCAATATGCGATGATGTGAGGATTATGAATTCAGTCGTATGACCGCATGCATCCATAGCAGATGGCACGGTCATCGAACATTCCATAATCTCGGACAGCGTCATCGGATCCCGGACGCACATCTCAAAAGTGAATCTGCGATCATCGATCATCGGGGATGACGCAAGCCTTATAGGCAAGCACAACTCCCTGAATATTGGAGATTCATCGTCAATTGAGTTTTAGGACGAGGATGGCATGAAAGCAATAGTTACAGGCGGTGTGGGGCAGATGACGTGGTAAAAACACGGATGCAGAGGATAGATATAAGTGTAAGTGCCTGAAAGTGAATGTGGGTGAGGTGAATGACATGAAAATAGAGAAGAGATTCTGGAGAGATGAGAGATGGGCAGAGATGCATTTTCCTGAATTGCAGAAAAAATATCTGGGGAAATGGATAGCGATCGTAAATGAAAAAGTCGCAGCTGTTGCTGAAGGTCCTGAAACTGCAAGAAAGGTGGCAAAAGAAAAAACTGGAATGAAACAGATCCCTGTAATCTTTGTGGAGAGTGGTCAGAATCTCTACTAAGATAAGTTTATGGATAGACCGGGAAACAAGGGATCTTGAGTTGGAGAAGAAGATTCCGGATTTGAAGCCGATAATGCGATTAAAGGGGGCTGTGCTCTTTATCGGGAAAGATGTACCGGATATTGCAATTATCGATACCGGTGCGCATATTTCGCTCATACCGTTTCAGACATGGGAGGGACTGAATGTAGATGTGATAGCAGAACATTGTACCGCCGGTGTTGTACCCGGTGAAACGATGCCTGTGAAGGTGGGTTACGTAAAAGCCATACTATTGGATGAATTTGGGAATGAATCTGAAGAAATCAGATTTCTGGCTTATCTGGCGTTAACAAACAAGGTTAATTTACTTCTGGGAGTCAGGGATATGTTAGAGCGGTTTGCATTGCACACTGATTTTGTTAATGATGAGGTGTATCTGCAGGAGATTGGTGAACGACGAGAAGAAGTTATGGATGAGAATGCAGTATGATAAAGAGGGAGATGTACTGGATTTCTTGATAAAAGACGGTCAGATACACCATGCAGAGGAATACGATCAGATAATCGTAAACTTTGATGAGAAGAACAGAATCGTTGAGATAGAGATACTCAATGCAAGCGAATTCGTTGGCAGTCTATTTGTTGGTGCGCTCAGGGCAGAGCCAAAAAGGAAGATGATTGAGATACGTACATGGTGAAATTATGAAAACAATAGTTACAGGCGGCGCAGGGTTTTTGGGTTCCCATCTCTGCGATCTTTGCTTCTGAAAGGGCACGAGGTCATCTGCGTAGATACTCTGATAACAGGCAGTGCACGGAATATCGAGCACATCGAGTCGGATCGATTCACATATCTGGAACATGACGTGACAAAACCCCTCTATTTTGGCGATAGAATCGATTACATATTCCATCTGGCAAGCCCTGCCTC
>JAYEFK010000011.1:6732-11215 GCA_034658575.1 Methanobacteriota archaeon | reverse complement strand
CAGCCCGGAAGGAGCTTGCAAACCTGCAAGCGCAGGACAGGGTGATTAAGACCATCGAAAAACGTATCAAAGACAGCAAGGCAACGCTGAAAACCAAAACCGATGAACTGGAACACAAGTTGCAGCTCAAGCGGCTCGGCGGTGATGATTTCAAAGCCGAGAGCCAGGAACTGATCCGGCAGGTGGATGCCCAACTCGTCAACCTCGATCCCGGCAACAAAGCCGACAAGAAGAAGATCACCGCCCTGGATAAAGGCAAAGCCGTTCTCGAAGCACGCCTCGCCAAAACCGACGGCATTCTTGCTGTTATCGGCGAGCAGCTCTCCGAAGAGGAGAGCCGTGGGCTGATCCTGAAAAAGCTTTATGACATTGCTCACCAGGAGCTGAACCGCTACCTCAACGTCGAAAAGCGCGGGCTGGTTCAGGTGGTGGAAAATCTCTGGGACAAATATGCTGTGTCAAGTCGTGAACTGGAAAGTGAGCGGAGTGAGACGCTGAAGAAGATGGATGGATTTTTGAAGGGGTTGGGGTATTTTGAGGTGCAGACGCAATGAACAAAGACAAAAGAACCACCATTGACGTCAAGGGCGCCGCCATCACCGTGCTTTCCCAGAAGGATGAGGACTATATTTCTCTGACTGATATTGCCAAATATCGCAACAGGAAAGAACCTTTTGCGATCATCAATAATTGGATGCGGGGGCGGAGCACAATTGAATTCCTGGGTTTGTGGGAAAAATTAAGCAATCCCGATTTTAAACCTCTCGAATTCGATAGGTTTAGAAGTGAAGCAGGAACTAATTATTTTGTTTTGTCGCCTCAAAGATGGATTGAATCCACCCATGCCATTGGCATCATTTCGAAGTCAGGGAGATACGGAGGCACGTATGCTCATAAAGATATCGCTTTTGAATTCGCGTCGTGGATATCTTCAGAATTCAAGCTCTACTTAATCAAGGAATTCCAGCGTCTCAAGGACGACGAAAACCGCCGCCTCTCCCTCGCGTGGAACCTCAATCGCACCCTTTCCAAGCTTAACTACCGCATCCACACCGACGCGATCAAGGCGCACCTCATTCCTACACTCGTCACCCCGGCACAGGCTGCCAGCACATACGCCAGCGAAGCCGATCTTCTGAACGTGGCACTCTTTGGACAGACCGCGAAGCAGTGGCGCGATGCCAACCCCGGGATTGAAGGCAACATGCGGGACTTCGCCAGCATCGAGCAATTGCTGGTTCTGGCTAACATTGAGGGTATGAGTGCCGAGTTCATCCACATAGGCATGACTCCGGGTGATCGTCTGAAACGTCTAAACGAAATTGCGATCCGCCAGATGAAAACGCTTACGGCAGCGAACACCGGGGCGTTGGGGGATGGTAAATGAAGTATGCCGCTTTTTCAGAATACGAACTTGTCGGCGTTGTTGGCGAGGGACTGGAGATGCATGAAAGGTTCTTGAAGGGATTGGGGGATTTGGAGTGATGGATGTGGAAGGCTGGCAAACCAGACAACTTTGTGAACTTGCAGACATACGAATTAGTAATGTTGATAAGAAGTTTTATGATAGCGAGAAGCCGGTAAAACTCTGCAATTATATGGACGTTTACGCGAACGAATATGTCACAGGTAACATACAATTCATGGAAGCTTCCGCCACTCCTGCGGAAATTGAACGATTCAGTCTAAATTGTGGCGATGTAATTATTACCAAGGACTCAGAAACGCCTGATGATATTGGGGTCCCCGCAGTCATAACGGAAGAAATTAATGATTTGGTTTGTGGTTACCATCTGGCACTCATCAGACCAGATCAAGAGTATCTCAACCCGGTTTATTTGGCAAAGCAACTTTGCACCTCGGATATGGTGCGACATTTCGCCATAAAAGCGAGCGGGTCAACACGCTTTGGATTGTCGATAAGAACTATCGAAACCGTTGAGATTCCAACGCCGCCCAAACCCGAACAAACCAAAATCTCCGAAGTCCTCTCGACCGTGGACCGGGCGATCGAGCAGACCGAGGCGATCATCGCCAAACAGCAGCGCATCAAGACCGGGCTGATGCAGGACCTGCTGACCCGCGGCATCGACGAGCACGGCAGCATCCGCTCCGAAGAGACACACGAATTCAAGGACTCGCCGCTGGGGCGGATTCCGGTGGAGTGGGATTTGGTTTCGATTTCTGGCGTGTCGGATGTCCGAGGTCGAGTTGGTTGGAAAGGCTATACGGTCTCCGATCTTCGAGATTCCGGGCCTCTGGCATTGGGCGCAGCTCAAATTTCGACAGATTATCATTTGAACCTTTCAAGACCTACTCATCTTTCAATAGAGAAATATGAGGAGTCTCCAGAAATCATGGTTCACGCAGACGATATTCTTGTCGTGCAGAGAGGAAATAGCATTGGCAAAGTCGTGCTAATTGATCGTGACATAGGCCCTGCAACGATTAACCCAAGCATGATTCTCTTAACAAAGCTCAAGGTTTCGCCACAGTTTGTCTACGCGACGTTGATAACCAGTTCCTTTCAAAAACAACTATCCGACGAAACAAGCGCCACTGGCGTTCCAATGATTAGCCAAGCACAGCTCCAGAGAATGCAAATACCTAAACCCCGTGAAGAAGAGCAACTAATGATTTGTAAAATTCTCTCAGGACTATTTGATTCGATTCACTCGAAAGAGTCAGCTTTGCTCAAGATTCGTTCCCTCAAAACTGCCCTCATGCATGACCTGCTCACTGGCAAGATGCGCGTTACTCATCTGTTAACCGAACCGCAGGAGGCTGGCGCATGACTTCCAAACTCCCCATAAATCTCAAGGACCCGGCTTCACCAACGAAAGGTCGAAGGCGAGCGGATCGAGTACAAGGCGGGGTGGAATCCAGACCGATCATGCGCACCCTCTCTCGCCTTTGCCAACGACTTCGAGAACCTTGGATTGGGCATAACCGCCCAGATGCAGGTTCTGCCCACCGACAAGGTGCGCGTCATACCTTTGTTGGAGGATGAAATGCCATGATCAAAAAGGACAAAAAGTTACAAATCCGCAACAGTACGGCGGAGTTTTTGATTTTCACCACACAAAGCGGCGCTGATGGAATTGAAGTGCGTTATGAGGATGAAACCATCTGGTTGACCCAGAAACTGATGGCTGCTCTGTTTGATGTTACCATTCCAACCGTCAATGAGCACCTGAAAAATATCTTTGCCAGCGGTGAGTTGCAGCAGGATTCAGTTATTCGGAAATTCCGAACAACTGCCTCGGATGGCAAGAATTACAATACGAATTTCTATAATATTGATGCCATTATTTCTGTGGGCTACCGGGTCAATTCCAAACGTGCCACTCAATTTCGACAGTGGTCAACCCAGGTGCTGAGAGAGTTTGCGGTTAAAGGCTATGTGCTTGACCGGAAACGCATGGAAAACGGTTCTTTTCTTGGAGAAGACTATTTTGAACGGTTGTTGGAAGAAATCCGGGAGATCAGACTGAGCGAGCGCCGGTTTTACCAGAAGATCACCGACATTTACGCAACAAGCATGGACTACAACAAGGATGCACCAACGACCCGGGAATTCTTTGCCAGGGTTCAAAACAAGTTGCATTTCGCTATCCATGGGCATACGGCGGCTGAGCTGATTATGCGGCGCGCCGACAGCAACAAAGAGCAGATGGGGCTTACTTCGTGGGAATACAGTCCAGATGGTAAAATCCTGAAAACTGATGTTTCAGTCGCAAAAAACTATCTTTCTCATGATGAACTCGAATCGCTTGGACGGATTGTTAACTCTTATCTGGATCTGGCGGAAGAACGAGCCAGACGAAAAATCCCCATGACCATGGAGGACTGGGCGAAGCGACTTGATCTTTTTCTGGAATTTGATGAACGAGATATTTTGCGGGACAGCGGTAAGGTTACGGCACAAATCGCCAAAGAGTTTGCCGAGAGTGAATTTGAAAAATATCGCATTGTACAGGATCGTTTGTTTGAAAGCGATTTTGACCGGGAGCTAAAACGCATTCAGGGGAAACCACCGGGGGCAAACGCATGACTTCCAAACTCCCCATAAATCTTGAGGACCTGCTTCACCAACGAAAGGTCGAAGCCGATCGTTTCTGGAATTATCCGTATGCCGCAATCGTTGAGGCGGTGGTCAATGCCGTTTACCACCGTTCCTACGAAATTCGTGAGCCGATAGAAGTGCGAATCACCCCTGTGGATCTGGTGGTTCTGAGTTTTCCCGGACCGGATCGTTCCATCCGGATGGTGGATCTGCGGAAAGGAAAAGCGGTCAGCCGCCGGTATCGTAATCGGCGAATCGGCGAGTTCCTCAAAGAGCTGGATCTCACCGAGGGTCGTTCGACCGGGATCTCGAAGATTCTGAAGGTGATGAAAGGCAACCATTCTCCGGCACCCGAGTTTGAAACGGACGACGGCAGAACGTACTTCTTGATCCGGCTGCCCGTACACCCCGGGACCG
>JAYEFK010000011.1:0-6632 GCA_034658575.1 Methanobacteriota archaeon | reverse complement strand
GGAAGTCGCAAAAGCCATTGGAAGGACTGCCAGGGCTATCGAAATGCAGGTAGCCCAACTGAAGGCAGAAGGTCTCATTGAACGCATCGGTCCAGCCAAGGGAGGCTACTGGGTTGTCAAGGAGGATGCATGAACACCAACAAAACACCCTCACACATCAAGCTCGACGAAAAGAACCATGTCGAAGAGCCTTTTCTGGCGCAACTGGAAGGGTTGGGCTGGGAGGTCACCCGACTGGAGCAGAAACAAAGCCCACAGGATTCTTATCGGGAGAACTTTGCAGAGGTGGTACTGCTGCCCAGACTGCGAGAGTCGCTTAAAAAGATCAATCCGTGGTTGGAAGAGGATCAGGTTGATGAGGTGGTCAAGCGGATCACTGCTCTTTCGGGAACCGGACTGCTTGAGAGCAATCAGCAGGTATTAAAGCTCCTGCTGGAAAATACGAGCGTTTCCGAAGACAGAACTACCGGTGAGAAAAGCCCCACGGTGCGCTATCTGGACTTTGAAAATATCGGCAATAATTCGTTTATCGCGGTAAGCCAGTTTAAGATCCGCATTCGTGGAACAGAGCATCATATTGTCCCGGACATCGTGCTCTTCTTAAATGGCTTGCCTGTGGTGGTTGTGGAGTGCAAATCCCCGAAGGTCAAAGAGCCTATCCCTGAAGCAATCGACCAGATGCTTCGCTACAGCGAGCAGCGCGGCGAGGTAAAAGAAGGCAGTCCGCCGCTCTTTTATTACAACCAGTTTGTGGTAGCCACCTGCCGCCAGCGGGCTTTGTTTGGAACGATCACAACTCACATTGAGAAGTATTTTTACCGCTGGTCAGACCCGTATCCCCGGACGCTGAATGATCTGGAGCATGGTGCCACAGCCCCCAACGATCAGCAGCGGCTTGTGGCGGGAATGCTGGATCAGGAGAACCTGCTTGCAATCATCCGCAGCTTTACGCTCTTCGGAACCAACGAGAAAAATCAGACCATCAAGATTGTGGGGCGTTATCAGCAGTTTCGCGCCGTGAAACTGGCAGTCAAGCGGCTGCTCACCGGTGAAAACCCGCGTGAGCGAAGCGGCATCATCTGGCATACGCAGGGCTCTGGCAAATCGCTTACCATGATGTTCATGGTGCGGGAGATGTACCGCCACCCCGAGCTTATGAGCTGGAAGGTGGTGTTTGTCACTGACCGCACCCAACTGGAGCAGCAATTAAGCGAGACCAGCCAGAGTGTGGGATTTACCGTCAAACCGGCTAACAGTATCACCCGGCTGAAGGAATTGCTGCCAGGGGATTCATCGGACTTGATCATGGCTATGATCCACAAGTTCCAGGAGCATGACTTACGCGAGATATTTCCGGAACTGAATCCAAGCCCGCACATCCTCATCATGACCGACGAGGCGCACCGTTCACAGTACAAGGTGCTGGCTGCAAATCTTGACCGCGCCCTGCCGAATGCCACCAAGATCGGCTACACCGGAACCCCCATCGACAAGACGGAAAAGGTGTTTGGCGACTACATTGACAAGTATACCATGCGCCAGTCCATTGAAGACGGCGTGACGTTGGCGATTGTTTACGAGGGTCGCACTCACAACGCCGAAGTCTCTGACATGCCAGCTATGGATCAGGAATTTGCCGATGTATTCAGCGAATACAACGTCCAGCAACGACTGGAGATATTGGGCTATGGCTCCCGAAAAGCCTATCTGGAGGCGAAGGAAACCATCGCCGCAAAAGCCAGGGACATGGTCCAGCACTATATTGATCAGGTCTTCCCTGATGGCTTCAAGGCTCAGGTGGTGGCAACCTCCCGCGAGGCAGCGCATCGATACAAGGGGGCTATCGACAACGAGTTACAGAAAGCGATCCCAATGCTGGAAGAATCAAACCCGCGCCTGATTGATCTGGAGCAACTTAAGAAAGTCCGGACAGGGGTTGTGATCTCGGGCAAAAACGATGACCTGCCGCATCTCAAGGAGCACACCAATGAGGCAAGGCATAAGGAGTTGATCAAGAGCTTCAAGCTACCCTTCGATGCCGAGGATGAAGGCATCACTGGCGAGGTTGGTATCATCATCGTGAACAACATGCTGATTACCGGGTTCGATGCACCCCTCGAGCAGGTGATGTATCTGGACAAGGTCATTAAGGCACACAATCTGCTACAAGCAATTGCACGGGTGAATCGAGTCAGTGGAGAATACAAAGACAAGGGCTTTGTTGTGGATTATGTGGGTGTTGGTCACCACTTGAAAGATGCGATCGACGTCTACGACGAAAAAGAACATCAGGACATGCTGGAAAGCTTTGGGAATGAGGAGGGTGAAATCAACGATCTGATCGCCAGCCATAAAGCGATAATGGCACTCTTAAAGAAACTTGGATTGACCGACTTAAACGACCCCGATGCATTTTATGATGTGTTTTACGACGAAGACACCCGCATGGAATACCTTCTGGCATTCAAAGACCTGACCAAAAAATTAAACACGGTCTTCCCGCGTAAGGAAGCGCTTGATTACTGGCAGGATTACCAGTCGCTTGTCGAGGTCAATGCAATGGCAGAGCAGCATTTTCGTGATAAGAGGATGAGCATGATCGGCATCCCGCCAAAGCTGCGCAAGCTGACCGATGCTTATCTGAAGTCGAAAGGCATCGATCAGAAAATCGCGCCCATTTCCATCATGGATGATCGATTCGATGCGCAGGTGGGCAAACATAAACGGAACAAGACCAAAGCGGCAGAGGTCGAACATGCGATTCGGCATTACATCGATATTAATCTCGACGATGACCCGGAACTTTATGCCTCCTTCGCCGAAACGCTCCGCGTGATACTTGCGGAGTTTAAGGACAACTGGCAGAAAATTTATGAAGAACTGGAAAAGCTCAGACAGAAAATAAAGAATATCCCTCCTCCGCCCGGCAACTTGCACCGGAAGAAACAGATGCCCTTCTTCCGCATCTTGAGCAAGGAAATATATGATAAAAGATATAGTGAAGACAGCTTCACAGATGACGAAGTGGATACAATGGTCATGCTCACGAGAGATGTCTTTGACATTATCGAGCGGGAGATTAAACTGACCGGCTTTTCAGAGAGTATTCCAGCACACAATCGGTTAAGGGCAGAAATTCAGAAAGTGCTACTGTCTGAGCGATTTAAAGATTTGTCCAACGTTGTAAAGGACCGTCAACAGATCATCTCGCGGTTAATGGAACTGGCAGAGGCAAACAACGACATTATTATTTACGCGGAATGATATGGAACCGAATTACACAATCGTCTACTCCAAGCGTAAAACACTGAATATAACCGTCGAGCGGGACCGCTCTGTAGTCGTGAGAGCGCCGGAAGGAACAGACCCGCAGAAGATCCGCCATGCTGTCGAGTCAAAACACCTCTGGATTTACGAAAAGATCAGGCACCCGCAGAAATACCAGGGCATTCCACACCCGCCGGGCAAGGAACTGGTCTCTGGTGAATCAATGCTCTATCTGGGGAGAAATTACCGGATTGACCTCGTTGAGGATGATCATGAGGGAGTCCGGTTCGCAAACAAGTTCATCGTGAGCAAAACAACGCTCAGTCGTGCCCGACAATGGTTTCGGGATTGGTATATTGCCAAGGCGAAAGAAAAAATCGTCCCCAAGGCGAGATACCATGCTAATAATATGGGCGTGGAATATGACAAAGTCCTTATTTCAGATCTCAAATACCGCTGGGGTTCCTGCACGCCGAAGGATAATTTAAATTTTAACTGGCGACTGATCAAGGCTCCTATGTTCGTGATTGACTATGTAATCGTTCATGAATTAGCCCATTTAATGGAAAGCAACCATACCGCACAATTTTGGAATATAATTGAAGCTCAATTGCCGGGCTCCCAGAAAGCAAAGGACTGGTTAAAGGAGCATGGTGCGATTCTGGAGGAAAGTTTTTGAGCTGCGATCAACGTGGTTGTTATGGCAATCGCGGACACGCCCACTGGTGGAACTGTCAATTTGACGACTCACCATCCGTCACCATTAAATACCAGAAACCTAAATACTCGAAGTACAATCGTGGAAACGGTGGTATTCTTGCCATACACAATCGAATATATACACGCAAGGGAGATATTGGATTCACGCGGGAATCCTACAATCGAGGTCGATCTCGAGACGCCAAGCGGATTTGGGCGCGCTGGCGTGCCTTCGGGCGCGTCGACAGGCACAAACGAGGCGCTTGAACTCAGGGACGGCGGTGATCGGTATAATGGGAAAGGCGTTTTGAAGGCGGTGGAGAACGTGAATACCGCACTCAGAAACGAGATCATCGGCATGGATGTGCGAAACCAGCGCACGATCGATCAGACGATGATCGATCTCGATGGCACGCCGAACAAATCGAAGCTTGGCGCGAATGCCATACTCGGAGTCTCGATGGCTGCGGCAAAGACTGCCGCGGACAGCGCGGGTCTGCCATTGTATGCATATCTGGGGGGCATCCGGGCGTGCGTGCTGCCCTGCCCGACCATGAACGTCTTAAACGGGGGCGAACATGCCGGAAACGACCTTGCAATCCAGGAGTTCATGATCCAGCCGAAAGGCGCACCGACGTGCGCGGAAGCGATACGGATAGGGGCAGAGGTCTATCACGAACTCAAAGGCATCCTGACTGCGAAGTACGGATCAGGCGCAGGCAATGTCGGCGATGAGGGTGGATATGCGCCGCCGATGGATCATACCGCTCAGGCGCTCGATGCGATCGCTGCCGCCATCGAAGAGGCAGGCTACACCACAGCAGAGGTCACACTCGGGGTCGATGCTGCTGCATCCGAGTTCTTCAAAGACGGGAAGTACCGGATCGACGGTACAAAACTCGACGGCGGCGAGATGGTCGATTACTATCTTGACCTCTTAAAGACGTATCCGATCTTCTTGATCGAGGATCCGTTCCACGAGGAGGCATTTCGGGACTTCGCTCTGCTGACCGCGGCAACGGACAGGGTCATCATCGGTGACGATATCTTTGTGACCAACATCGAGCGATTACAGCGCGGGATCGATACCGGGGCTGCGAATGCACTACTGCTGAAGTTAAACCAGATAGGAACGGTATCAGAGGCGTTTGATGCTGCACATCTGGCGCACAGGAACGGATACCGGGTTGTGGTGAGTCACCGGTCTGCCGAGACCTGCGACTCGATGATCGCTGATGTCGCTGTTGCGATCGGCGCGGATCTCTTGAAGACTGGAGCACCTGCCAGGTCAGAGCGCACCTCCAAGTACAACCAACTCCTCCGGATCGAGGAGGAACTTGGCGAAGCAGCGAGATTTGCCCAACTGTGAGAAAGATATATATACCATATATTTGAGATATAATTTATGGGGTGGTATGCATGAGTTCATTCCGAACAAAAATAAAGAGGAGACTGGAGCGGTATCTTGAGCTGGACGCCGATGGGATTCGGTATGCTGTTATGAAAACCATACTGAAGGTCAAACGGATAACCGTAGATCTTCTACATAACGTCCTCTCCAAGAAATTCAAAGTCACCCACAAGACTGTTGCATCTATGGTTGGATATATCCAATCCAAACTCGGCATTCTCCATGCGCAGAAGCAGTCATACAAGACGCATATCGTCTACACGCTGCGTGATGAGTATGTTGATCTTGTGAGATCGGTGCTGCGAAGATCTGTAGACGCGAAAAACCCCCCGACTGCGACATGACACTGGTGAAGGATGCTCCGCGCACCTCGACCAGCTTCATCATCAGATCGGACGCAAACGCGAGGATCACCGCATCCCGCGATCCGTTCTATGAACTGATGCGCCGCCTCTTCCAGGACGAGAGCACCGCCATCAGGGGGCAGAGATTCCTTGAGATGATCCTCGAACGCGAGGCATCCGGAAATCCGATACGGACGAACGAGTGGGCAGAACTGCTCTGCGAGTTAGGTGTCAGCAGATCCTCGTTTTATGCCATGCGGAACAAACTGCTTGGTTCCGGAATGATCACGAATAAGAAAAAGGTCTACCGGGTATCGGGGCAGTTTAGCAAGGATATAGTCGATATGGCGAGATGGTGGTGGGTTGCTGTGTTGAAGCGGGATCTGGATGGTCTGTGAGGATTGATAGGGCAATTGGTTTTCGGTGCTCATGTTATGGGGTCTGGGATGCTTCACCCAGAAGACACGAGAATGACTCTTCGTCAAGATGCAGCTTGAGCTGCTCCTTTGTAGGAAGATAAGCCTGTTCCCATGACCTGCGCCCGGTTAACATGCTCATCTCGATGATGGCTTCGATCGAACGTGTGCCGTGCTTGTAACTTTTGACGTTGATCAGTGCTCGCAGCACGCCGTCATCGATTCTGAGATGTTTTCTGCTGTCAAATAGGTTATCTACCTTCTGTTCGAGTAGTGAACGAAGTAGCATCGCCCGCCTGATTACAAACACCGTATCGTCTGACCCCCGCTGATTAGGTCCCCTTATATTTACGTAACCGCGCAGACGGCTTGTGAAATCGGGTCCTTTCGCATCTTTATACGTCCTCTCTTCTTCAGGATCCATGGTAGCGGCATCGTCGGCACCCTCTCCCGAGAATCTTTCAAATGTATTGTTTATTCCGCCTGCAAAGACAA
>JAYEFK010000010.1:0-11250 GCA_034658575.1 Methanobacteriota archaeon | reverse complement strand
AAACTCACTGCGCAGCATAGACCGGTCGCTCTTCCACATCCACTACCAGCGCGCTGCCGAGTTCAGACTGTATGATGCGCTGCACCCTGCCGCTGCACTCTGCGACCAGCTGGATCCGCGCCATCATCGCTTCCCGCTCTTCATGGAAGAAGTCGTTGCTCTGAACCACCCGGTGTATGCTGATATCACGCCGCTGCAACCGCGCAATAAGTCCGGTCGTGCCTGCTGTAATGTCGTTTGGGCTGGTCGATGATAAGAACACGGGATCGCCAACATCAATGTGCAGTACCCCAGCGAAGTTGTGCGGGCTCCTGATCTCGATGGTCCGTAGCAAGCGGTTCTTCAAGTCGTTGATCACGTGATTTGATATCCCGGTCAGTGCAATACATCGCATCATGATCACCCGTACATCGGAAGAGGTTTTGGCGGCTCGTCCTGTTCAACAGTCTCTCTCACAGTCTCTGCAAGTTTCTGCATCTCAAGTTCGATCTGCTCCGCCTGTTTAACCAGTCTGTCTGTATCGATCGAGAGGTCATACAGGTTATTCAGAACCTTGAGCACAGCAGCGGCGGCAATCGGGTTCGGGTTCGAATCGGCGGTGCTCCCGAGCAGACTGATCGCAGGGAGGTTGCGCGTAAAGCACTCGGTCATGATACTGCCTGCGATTCCTGAGATCGACCCCATCTGGAAGATCTCGACCTCGTCCCTGATGCTCTCAAGCCCTTCCTTAGTTGTTGCTGCGCCAAAGACGATAGGATCCGCGCCTACAACCGGCATTCCCGCAATCGATACGATTTGACGAGCATAAACAGATGTTGCCCAGTCAACAAGTGATTTGCTGACGGTATAAGCGATATTCGGATGAATCGGGATATCCGAGACCACCACGATCATCTCTTTCTCCGTGCTTTCGTATATCCGCACCGGCATGTTCACCAGCCCCTCGAGCAGCATCGCAACCGGCGGGAAATGTTTCGAGTTGATCGCACCCAGATACGCCATGTCCAGTTCGTCGATGATCTGCTGGCTCGCAATGTTTCCTACAAGCCCGATCCCGGGGAACCCTTCAACGATCACGGGATTCTCTGACCCTGGCTTCTCTGCAATCACGCACACCTCAGAGTCCTCTGCCATAAGGACAATAGTGGTGATACTGATAGATAAACACTTCTAAAGCGCGGGTCACTTTTATATGGCATAACGCCAAAAGAGTCGATCCGCAAACTGTCGACCGATCGGCAGCAGTGACCAGAACAACGCCAGGGTGGCGGAGCGGCTAACGCGATCGCCTGCAGAGCGATTCTATTCCGGTTCGAATCCGGACCCTGGCTTATCGCAATGTTTAACAGCACAATTTTTAAGAAACTGGAAAAAAATGATTTCCGTACTCTTATCGGTATAGAGATCGGCATGAGGCAGCACCGGTGGGTTCCGTCGGAGATGCTGCCTTCTTTCTCAAAGTTGCTTGCTGGGGAAGTCAGGTATCGCATCGACCGACTTCTCGGATTTAATCTCGTCAAGAAATCCGTGATACCTTATGACGGCTACAGGATCCACTTCGACGGGTATGATGCGCTCGCAGTAGGCGCGCTGACGCTTCGAGGCTTGTCAGCGATCGGGGACAATATAGGGGTTGGCAAGGAGTCGATTGTGTATGAAGGAGTGTACGATGGCGAGCCTATCATCCTGAAGTTCCACCGCGCCGGATACACGAGTTTCAAACAGGTGGCACGCCAGCGCGATACAGGGGATCGGAATCACTGGATCTTTATCGCAAGACGCGCGGCGAAGCGTGAATACGAGGCTCTTGGCATCCTCGCTGAGCTTTCCTGTGATAGTGCGGTCAGCGTGCCGCGGGGAATCGATCACAACCGGCATCTGATTGCCATGAGCATCGCACCCGGAAGCGAGCTATCAAAGACGAAGGTTAACGATCCTGACTGGTTCCTGGATGAGATCATAGAGCAGATCAAGAAAACGTACGCTGCAGGATTCATTCATTCCGACCTGAGCGAGTACAACGTCTTTGTCAGCCCGGATGGCGCAACACTCATCGATTGGCCCGGATACGTGACCACGACGCATCCCCAGGCAGAGTTTTTGCTTGAGAGGGACGTTAAAAACGTATTAGCATTTTTTAACCGGAAGTATGATATAACGCGGGACTGCGAAGAAGTGGTTGAGTATGTGCGTATGTGAAATGCCCGGGACGGGTTTCGATCCCGTGATCTCCAGATGTCTCAGGATTTCGGCGCACTGGGATAGTTTCCCTATGAGTCTGGCGCCCTCCCGACTAGGCCACCCGGGCAGTGCATGACAGATTCGGCGGTGGTGGTACTAAAGAGTATCGGCAGAAATTTTCGAATGTTCTGCATAGTGGCATTCATCATGGATTGGGACGAAGATACCACCAGATGAACACCAGAAGTGATCTACAGATTACAGCCACCTGCCCGACCTGCTCGCCAGAGGAGCCGCGGTTGCACCACATAATACGGCGGCACGGCTCCGAGGTGCTTGTGCAATGCAATGACTGCGGAAGCGTGCACACAGTCATATCGAAGCCAACACGAACCGCAAGCGTCCAGATCATCGTGAGCAGGGGGGAAGATTCGGAACGCTACACGACCGAACTGCCAGCTGACCACGAGGTGTACGTAGGCGATGAACTGCTCGTGGATGATCCGGCAGCAGACGAGGTGCATCTGGTAGAAGTCGCCTCGATCGAATCCGACGGCAGGCGGGCGGTAGCAGCGGTTGCTGCCGAGATCGATACGATCTGGGCGCGGGCGATCGATGAGGTGACCGTGAAGATCGCAATCCACGACGGCACCAGGACTGAGTCGATTCGTCTGAAAGTGTTTGGAGATCAGGAGTTCACGGTCGGTGCTATCGAGAAGATTGGCTGGAAAAACGCAAGGATCATGCGAATCAAGATGCATAAAAGGGGATTTAAGAAAAATAAAGGCGATGTTGTGCTTGCAAAGGATATCAAGCGAATCTTTTCAGAGAGAATACGATAATCACGGCTATTTTCATAACACACTTCCGGGTTTTTCTGCCTCCATTCAGCGCAAGTTTATAGGTGCTGCGGTTCAATATGATGTGATGACCGCCAATGAAGATGTGCTGGGAATGATTGCCGAAAATAATATAAAATTCATCAGGCTCCAGTTTGTCGATGTCCTTGGAATCGTGAAGAATGTCGCGATACCGGCTGCACAGATGAAGAAAGCACTCGATGTCGGGATATCCTTCGACGGATCATCCATCGAGGGGTTTGCAAGGATACAGGAATCGGACATGGTGTTAAAGCCGGATCCGGAAACGTTCAGTATTCTTCCGTGGAAGGCGGATGAGGGTGAGATTGCCGGAATCGTGTGTAATGTGTGTTTGCCAGATGGTACGCCATTCCAGGGTTGCCCGCGATACGTGCTCACAAGAGCGATTGGGGAAGCAGAGAAGATGGGGTATGTCATGAATACAGGTCCCGAACTGGAGTTCTTCCTCTTCGAAAAAGAAGATGGCATACCAACGACAATACCTCACGATTCGGGCGGGTATTTCGATTTTCCACCGGTTGATCTTGCAGAGGATATTCGCAGGGATATCGTGATAGTGCTCGAAGAGATGGATTTTGAGATAGAAGCGTCGCATCACGAGGTTGCCTGTGGGCAGCATGAGATCGATTTCAAGTACAGCGATGCACTGACAACCGCTGATAAGGTGGTCACCTTCAAGTACGTAACCAAAACGATCGCAACGAACAAGAATCTCCATGCCACATTCATGCCAAAGCCGGTCTTCGGAACCAGCGGGTCTGGCATGCATATAAATACATCCTTATTCAATAAAAATAATGAAAATGTCTTCTTCGATCCGGATGACGACCACGGGATTAGCGATACTGCAAGATATTTCATCGGCGGATTACTTGCCCACATCAAGGCAGTGACTGCGATCACAAATCCACTCGTCAATTCGTACAAACGGCTCGTATCCGGATATGAGGCGCCGGTCTATATCACATGGTCGTGGGCGAACCGGAGTTCGCTGATCCGGGTGCCGGCAGCGCGCGGAAGCGGGACAAGAATCGAACTCAGATCCCCTGACCCCTCCTGCAACCCATATCTTGCATTCGCAGCCATATTGGCATCCGGGCTTGACGGGATAAAGAATAAGATCGATCCCGGTGAACCGATCGAAGATAACATCTACGAGATGGATTTCAATGATATAACCGACGCTGGCATCGACACGCTTCCGACAAGCCTCAGTCTCGCACTCGATTACCTGGAATCGGATGCGGTGGTGCGGTCGGCTCTTGGCGAACATGCATACACAGCGTTCATGCGGATTGCTGCTGCGGAATGGGAGGAGTACCGGGTTCAGGTGCACCAGTGGGAACTGGATCGATATCTGCAACTGTTCTGATGCCGCAGTGCACCTCCTGGTGGGTGTTCGGTAGAGATCGGAGGACCTGAGTAACTTTGTAATCCCGCCATCCCTATAATCTTAATATACCTGCCCGCAATCCCCTGATTATGGAACAGGTGATCTGGACCGAGAAATACCGACCTCACACGTTCGATGATATCATAGGGCACGAACACATCATATCCAACCTGAAACATCTGGTCGAATCGAACAATCTCCCGCATCTGGTATTATACGGAGCTAAAAACACAGGAAAAAGGTCAACAGTGTCCGTACTTGCCAGAGCGCTCTATGGGGATCAATGGGAGAACAATCTTGCCGTCTTCGACGCATCCAACTTCTTTGACCGCGGCAAGAAGTATCTTGTGTCAGATCCGAGATTTGCAAGACTCATCGGGACTGACGATCCAAAGAAGATAAAACAAACCGTGATCGCGGTATTCAAACAGGTCATCAACGAATATGCAGGAATGGCTGCACTTGATTCCGACTTCCGGATGTTATTCATCGATAGCGCTGAGGCGCTGAGCATGGATGCGCAGCACGCGCTGAGGCGTATCATGGAAAGGCACGCCCACACCTGTAGATTTGTCCTGTCCACCACGCATCTTCCCAGATTGATTCCGGCGCTGCGTTCAAGGGGGTTAAATCTCTTCTTTGACCGCGCAAGCGATGCTGCGGTCGCCGCGCATATCCGCTACATCGCAGAGGCAGAGCGCGCACCCATCACCGACGATGGAGTTCAGGCGATCGTATACGGGGCAGACGGCGATCTTGCGTTTGCGACCATGGTGCTCCAGATCGCATCCATAGAGCACCGTGAGATCACTGCAAACACGGTCTACGAGGTCGATCTCGAGCGCATCCCGGAGGGGATCCTGGAACTATTACATGCGTCGCTTGCAGGGGATTTCAAAGCGGCACGAAAGCGGATCGATGATCTGCTGATGGAGGAGAGCGGCACCGATATCGTACACCGGATGCGCAGGGTTATAGAGGACAAGGGCTTTGACAGCGATCTTTTCGCAGAACTTGCAATCCTTCTTGCAGACACCGATATGAACCTGATCAGCGGGAGCAATGAGCGGGTGCAACTCGAAGCATGGGCAAATCAGGTCGGGATGCTCATAGAGAGGCGGTCCTGATGCTGGTAAACGTCTCATCGTGACGCAACTATGCCTCGCAACAGTAATATATGCGAGGGAGTAGAGTACAACTGTGTATTATGTATAATATAGAAAGGAGTTCTTAGATATGGTAATCGGAGTTACTATGATTAACGTGGTGCCAGGGCAGGAGAAGGCTACCTACAACGAATTGTGCACTCTGGACGGTATCAGGGAAGTGTATCACGTATTCGGCGAATACGATTTCGTGGCTGTCATCGAGGTGCAGGGATTGAGCACGCTTAACAAACTGGTCGATATGATCAGGGAGAACAAGAGCGTAACCGCGACCAAAACCGTGATCGGAGCCGAGCTATAGGGCTATAGATTACGAAAGCGCCCGGACCGGGATTCGAACCCGGGGCGGAGCCTCGACAGGGCTCCATGCTAGGCCACTACACTATCCGGACAAGCCAGGCATAATATACGGAAGTAGTTGATCTCTACCGATCTCACTTAAACCTTTGCACGGGCACAGCTTTGGGACAAAATTCATGTACATCCTCTCCAGTGTGGTACCACATCACCCATGATCTCCAGATACCATACTCTTCGGATATTGTGCCCCACAAGCTTCAACAGCGTCTCAGTCTCCTTCCACGATTCAAGCCGTTTCCTCGAGCGGCTGCGCCAAACCGACATTTGACCATTGAATTAACTGTTTCCGAGATAGAACGCATATGATCATGTTCTAACCACCCCTGAGGATCTTCCCAGAGCGAATAAAGCATATCATACCACTCCAGAACTCCTTTGCTCTTGAACGTCACATTACTACGTGGTAGAAAGTGTGGCGGGGCATTAAGAGAACCCTTTCTTCGCAGTCACGTTCGATTTCGGAAAGCTGTCGTCTGCCTGCTCCGTCTCTGTATAGCTTACAGACTTTGCTTTCTTGCAATCTTCATTAGAATTCTGTTTTTGTCGTTTATCGGCGTAATTCTCCTTATTTGAGGCACTGAATCCAGTACCATCGAACGAAAAAGTCTTCTCTTTACCCTCTACGCTTTCATTGGTTATTACTACGATTTCGTCCGGAATTTTGTTTATGGGATCTCGGTCGTATCCGCGTTCTATTGTTTTGTAAGAAAAATGATGATCTATGCCCAATTTCCCCCGGAATAGAAGCAAGAGTCCTTCAGCTACCCTATTTGATGCATCCACGTACGTCTGTAACAGCAGGGCTTTGGCGACGTCAGCCGGATCAGTTGGCGGTCTGCCTGCCCCAGTTTTCGGGGCGGTGTTCGTTCTTTTATCCGTTTATCGGCTTCTTCAACAAGATCCCTTATGTTATCTAAGTAGTTAGCCATCTCGTGGATCTGTGCCTTGTCATATTGTGTCCAATTGGTTTTTACCTGAACTTTACTCTCGTATTCGAATGTTCCATCCCGGATATTCATAATGATTCCTCTGAGTTCCTCGCCCTGTTTTTTGGATGGCATGCGATGAGATCAATCGATACCGCAATAGCCGGACAGGTAAATTTAATTTTACTGCTGAAGCGAAATTGGTCTGCACGACAGCATCAGGTAGTCCGGGAATACGAACGAACTAAAAATCAAACCGTTGTGGCAGAAAACTTGGGAATAACCCAGCAAGCAGTCTCAAAAATACTTAACCGTCCGATGTGGAAGGAGATCAAGACAATTGAAGAAAATTTAATTCTTGTGCTGCGTAATTACTGTAAAAAAATCGGGAACGAAGTGTAGATAATGATCGAACAGATAATCCCAACCGAAACAGCCATCCTTGTAGGCGGATATGTCGTTTTGCTTGCTACAAGCGGGATCGTAGTGATGCATCCGGTCTAAGATATCAGGAGAAACCATAAGCCGAAAAATTGGCAAGGAAGCGCGTGATACTGGTTTCATAATCGGGAAATGTGAAAACCTGTTGATACTTACCTTTGTGATCCTGGGCGCATATACCGCGCTGTCGGTGATATTCGCTGCAAAAACCATAGTTCGCAGAGACGATATGTCTAAAAATTCCTTATTCTTTCTTGCGGGGACGATTGTCAATGTCACTTATTCAGTGGTAATCAGTTTAATTATAAAACTACTTATATGTTAACTGGGACACCGCCCTTACAGGCACGCATCGACAAACGCCTCAGCAAACCGCAGGTACGAACATGCATGGAGATGCGCATATCCTGCAAGCGTGTTCTCGACCATGATCCCGTCCCAGCCATCTTTGATACCTGCCCCGCGCGTAAGCCGGATCGCAAAGGTGGCATCGCCGATATCCGTGACCGACGAATGATGGAACTCATGCCCCCTGAATGAGTCGCCGACTCCCCCGATCGGCGTATCCGTCGTGAACGAGCCGATATTGTAACTCACGACCTTGCCGCCCATCTCAACCGTGACCGGGATTGCGCCGACCATCTCGAATGCCTCGCCAGACATTCCGTGCATGCCGCTCTTTGTGACGATCTGCTCTGCAAGGTACATCAGCCCGCCACACTCGCCGTATATTGGCATGCCACCTGCCGATGCCTTCCGGATGCTCTGCCGGATGCGCTTGTTCGCTTCGAGTTCCCCTGCAAAGAGTTCGGGATAGCCGCCTCCGATGTAGATGCCGTCCACATCAGGGAGTGTTCTGTCATGGAGCGGACTGAAATAGACGATATCTGCGCCATGCAACCTCAGAATATCGATGTTATCCGCATAATAGAAATTAAACGCCTCATCAAGAGCAACACCGATCCGGACCTTCGCCCTGCCGCTGGCAGCACCTCCCGCATAGATTGAGGGTTCTCCGACCTCAAGCGGTTTCGCAGTCTCTGCGATACCGGTCAGCCGCTCGAGGTCGATGTTCTCTGAAACGATCTCTGTTATCTTTGAGATGCGCTCCCTGAATTCAGGAGACTGCCTGCCCTCGTTCACAGGAACCAGACCCAGATGCCGCATCGTAAGCCCCATGGCGTCGTCTCTTGGAATCGTGCCGATGACCGGGATGCCGGTGTAGTGCTCGATAGCGGATACCGCCTTTTCAGCGTGCCTTCCGCTTCCGATCTTGTTGAGGATCACGCCTCTGATATCAACCGCAGGATCAAACGCCCTGTAGCCCATGACTACTGCGGCTGCGCTTCGTGTGATGCTCCTTGCATCGATTAAGAGGATCACAGGACATTTCAGTGTCTTTGCGACCTGAGCCGTGCTTCCAAGATCGCTCAACCCCTCGAATCCTTCGTATAGCCCCCGAACTCCTTCAATGATGGCTAAATCAGCGTTCCCATCATTCATCGCATGGGCGTACGTCTCGAGCACCGCGGCTTCTGTCATCAGGTAGCCGTCAAGGTTCCTGCACCGGTTTCCGCACGCGAGTGTGTGGTAACTCGGATCAATGTAATCGAGACCTACCTTGAATGGCTGAACATTCAGATGCTTGCTAAGCGCAGCCATGATCCCGGTGCAGACCGTGGTCTTTCCCGCAGACGACCGGTCAGCAGCGATGAGCACTCTGGGGGTGTTATTCTGTGTCATTGTGGTTGGGTCGGCGTACGTTCATACTAAACTCCAGTAAATGTTGATCTTTGGCACTTATAGATGGTCTCGATGAACTATGTATTAAAGACTCCCAAACAAATAGTTTACCTCAATGTACACCCTGAAGTCACTAAACCCTGGACCTAAGTCCAGAGCCGGCACATAGCGATTTCATAACTGTTCGTTAGGTGATTCCGCCATAAAATGCGAGGACCTCTTATTGATAGTGGTGTGGCGCTCCCGGTATATCATTGTGAGATCCCTTACTACGGTATTCGTTAAGCCAGGATAACGAAAAACTTAAGTATTCGTTAAGTATAAGTTACCAATATGTCAAATTTGGACAAACTGTATGAGATGAACTCGTGGTGGAAGCTCGGTCAGGTAAGACCAGAACTTATACCGCAGTACAGGAGAAAGCTATTCTCTGAAATAGAAAAATACATAGAACTGAGACAGATAATAACGATCATTGGATTGCGCAGAACAGGTAAAACCACAATCTTACTCCAGACCGTAGACAAGTTGATCAAAGAAGGTGTTGCTCCGGAAAGGATCCTGTATTTTTCATTTGATGAAAACGTAGAGGATTTAGGAGATATTATAGACTTTTACCGTGAAAACGTACTCAGAAGAGATATTACTGCCGGAACCGTCTACATAATTCTGGACGAAATCCAAAAACTGGATGACTGGCAGAACAAGATCAAGATTTATTATGATCAGTATCCGAGCATCAAATTCTTCATTTCTGGTTCTGCATCCCTTAACATCTTGCTTGATGCAAAAGAGAGTCTCGCAGGCAGGATATTTTACTTTAACTTAGATATCCTATCATTTGAGGAGTTTTTGGAACTGAGAGGATGGAACGTTGAAAAAATCAAAGAAAATGTTGGCTTATGGAAACACGAAATAAAGAGCGAGCTAAACAATTATCTTCTAAAACCGTTTCCGGAGATAGTAGATCTTGACGATGAGATTGCAAAAAGATACATAAAAGAAAACATTATAGAAAAGACTATATTCAGGGATTTAATCACGCTATTCAAGGTCAGGGATATAGAACTTATAGAGAAACTCATCCGCATCATTGCAACGAACCCGGGAATGATGATCAATCTGGATGAGATATCGAGGGAAGTGGGAAGAAGCAGGCAGACCGTCAGCAACTACCTTTATTATATGAAAACCTGTTTCATCATAAGAGATCTGAAAAATTTCAGGGGTTCATTCAAGGTCTCTTCCAGAAAACTGAAAAAATACTACCTTATCCACCCCTCTATTGCTCTTGCTCTTGCAAATCCGCCACAGGGGAAACTTGTAGAGAACCTGATACAATTCATAACAAAAGCAGACCATTTCTGGAGAGATGCAGGCAAAGAAGTAGATTTCGTAACATTAAAAGACGAATCAATGATTCCCATTGAGTCCAAATACACATCAAAGGTTGGAATTCGAGATATCAAAGGGATGATAAAATTTATGGAGAAATACAATATTAAAAGAGGTTTTGTCATAACAGAAGATTACGAAGCAACTGAAAAATTAGAAGATAAAGTTATTATATTTGTACCACTTTGGAAATGGGTTTTCGGATATCAACCGAACACCGGTGGAGCAAGTTGACAGTTCCCCAAAATCGATACACCAGACAACCAGAAAGTTTAATGTACCCCTGACCTATAGATCGAGCGATGCATGGCTATCAGAACGGTGATGAACTTGTGCGATGAAGAAGAGCAGACGCAACTGGAAGGCGAGACCATGTCCGACATGCAACTGGACAACGGGATCACGATATCGGTCGGTGACATCGAGATCAGTGTACACAGCAATGAACTGACATTCGATGAACTCGAGGTGAGGTTGTTTGCTATCATCGACAATGTTGACCGGCGATTTTCGAACAGAGACAAGAATTATATGAATTATACGGTTTGAGGTGGATAAATGGATTTAAATGAACTCAGGCACGGTACCGAACTGTTGAAGCGGGGATTCGCTGCCATGCAGAAGGGCGGCGTGATCATGGACGTGACAACGCCTGCGCAGGCGGTCCTTGCAGAGGGGGCTGGTGCGGTTGCTGTGATGGCACTCCATGCGGTTCCATCCGAGATCAGGAAGCAGGGCGGTGTTGCGAGGATGGCTGACCCGCA
>JAYEFK010000009.1:0-2601 GCA_034658575.1 Methanobacteriota archaeon | reverse complement strand
TCGTTACGCTTATAGTAGGTATTTTAATAGGCGTTCTTCTGGTAGTTGCGCTTGGCATCATAGCCGGCGCCATATCCGGAACTTGATAAGTTGCAATGTAGCCACCATTGCAAGTCAATGGACATAGGATGATGCAACCGCGACTGTCGTATAGTTCCGAAACTTTTTTATACCACAATGTTATCTATATCTAACATGGAGTTAGAAATAAATAACTTCAAGAACAGAAACAATATCGGAGGATGAGAGAACAGATGAAGAAACAGACGAAACAGATCACAGTAGCCGCAATCGTCCTTGCAGCCGTCCTGCTCACAGGATGCGTTGATCAGGTATCTGAGATGTCCGCAGATGAGATCGCTTCCCAGATGGAGGCGAAACAAGAGTCGATAGAGGACTTCTCAGCCACGATGGTCATGACCTCGTCGTATGGCGGAGAGGACGCAACCATGCAGGCACGGATGGTGATGATACCGCCAGACAAGAGTCGCGTCGAATACATCGAGCCAGCCGAACTTGCAGGCACGGTGACGGTCACAAATGGCAGCACGATGTGGACGTATGACCCGGCAAAGAATCAGGTGACGAAGATGGCGCTTCCGGAGGATATGCCATCTGATATGGATTATACTGAACTCGTCAAGAACCTTCTGGACGAGAACGACATATCCCTCGAAGGCACCGAGGACGTTGGTGGACGGAGCACTTATGTGATCGATGCAACGCCCAAGAATGAATCTAATCGTGAATTTATCTCCAAGACGCGCGTATGGGTCGATCGTGAAAACTGGATGCTGCTCGGGACAGAGATGTACGATGCGGACGGCAATCCAGTGGTGAAGGTCGAATACCGAGATATAGCGTTTAACACCGGCGTTCTCGACAATGAGTTCATATTCGAGGTTCCGGAAGGCGCCGAGGTTGTGGAAGAATCGTTTGAGGATTTGATGCCCAAAGAGATGACGCTTGAGGATGTGCGGGCAAACCTCACATTCGATCTGAAGACCCCGGCGTACCTGCCAGAAGGATATGAGTTCGACCATGCGATGGTGATTGGTGGCACGCGGGAGGTCGTATCGCTGCAATACCTGAATGGAGATGAGCGATTGCACCTATCCGAGTGGATCAGCGACGATACGGAGCAATCCGGGTGGGGGGCGGGCGAACCCGAGATTGTGAGCATCGACGGTACCGACGGAGAGTTTACGTCCATGTTCGGCATGAACACGCTTCAGTGGAGCGCAGATGGCATCGATTACTCGCTGTCTGGCGGGCTTGGGAAGGACGAGCTGGTGAACGTAGCGGAGTCGCTTGTGTGACTCTGCACTTTTTTTTATTTTGTACGATAAGGAGTGATGTGGGGTGAAAATTAGAAACAACAAAGATGCACTTGTTATAGGAGCATTGATAGCAGGGATCGTGATAATTTCAGAGGGTATAATTGGGTGTCTTAATAGCGAAAATATTATCCGATGTATTCTTATTGATAGTAGTTTTTGGTTTGGGATGTTCACGCTCGGTTATGGATTGTATGCAGCAAATAAATCAGAATCAGAGGTTCTGCCAGATGAAAGGACTGAGAGAAATTATCAGAGGGCAGGATATGCCGCATTCTGGATAATTTTAGTGTCTGCCGGACTGATGTTACTGGCAGATGAAAGAGGGTTATGCAATCTTGAAATTAGAGGTGCGCTCTCGGCAACTATTCTTATCGGCATGTTTTCGTTTGTTATACTTGGATGGTATTACAACAGGATGGGGTGTGAATAAAATGAAAATAAGAACAGATAAAAAGATTTTACTCGCTTCAGGAATTGGTCTGTTGTCGGTTATATTGGGCATGCTTGTGTTCCTGTTCCATGCGGATAACAACGCACTGTTATTTGTTGGAATAAATTTAATTGGTTTTGGGTTATTCATATTCATTGCAGCGGTGTATGCCGCAACGACAACAAAACCGGAAACCGAACGTGTAGCGGATGAAAGGGTTACGAGAATCAATGAAAAAGCCGGTTATACTGCGGGCTGGCTAATCATGTTGTCTATGACGCTCATGTTCTGGGCAGACACAATCTGGTCACTGAACCTCGAACTCAAAGATATGTACACCATAACTATAATGGTGTGGATATATGCATTTCTTATACTTAGATGGTACTACAATCGGAGGGGTGATCTGCTATGAGAAGCACGGCTCTTGAAAAACGTAAACAATTATCACCACTGGCAAAAACGGTTTGGAGCGCGGTGGGTCTCTTTGGATTTCTGCTATTCAGCGGTATATTGGGTTTTATTTACTTCTATCTGAAGGGAGACGTCGAATTGGACCAGATAAGCTGGACCCACGTACTCTTTTTGATAGCGGTCACGCTGTTCTGGGCGGTTCCGCCGGTTCGGGACAAACTCTGCCGAATGAGTGTGGCGGATACTGCATATAATCGATTCGGGCATAGCCACCCCATACTTGCCCTATTATTAGCCGCCATCGCAGGGCTGCTGATAGGAGCTTTGCTTATATTGTTGGGAATCTGGGAGAAGTGATAATATGCAGGCAGGCGATTTTTGGATCTGGTATCTGTATTTCGTGCTGATCGTGGTGCT
>JAYEFK010000008.1:0-2682 GCA_034658575.1 Methanobacteriota archaeon | reverse complement strand
ATCGAAGGACCCCGACCTCTCCTACATCGAATCCGCAGCCAGAACCACCGGCACGCACCTGAAGCGCGGCGCAATCGTGGTGCTCGAATCAAATTTTTTGAGAAAAAATTTAGTAAAACCATCCGACGTTCCGCTTCGCTCCAGTCGGATTATCCCTCCGCCCGAAGGCACAGCAGAAAGGCTCACAGTTTTTGATCAAACTTTTGTGAAAAGTTTGCGAGTAAGAAATGCCCTTCGGGCGGGGTTACAATTCTTGGCAGGGATGAGATTGAGGGGTTTGGTGTGAGGGCTCTGGATGACATGTTACAGGTTACTGCCCAAAGGGCGTGGATGGTGCGATTGTGACGGTGGCGCATGATGAGTTCCGGGGGATGGGGCTTTCTGGTGTGCGTGGGTTTATGGATGAAGGGGTGCGGGGAGGCTGGGAGCATGTGCGTTTGGCGATGGTGTGGGGTTTGAAGAAATATCACAAGAAAGAAGTTTCATCTCCTTTTTAACCGATTATAAACTTTCTTTCTCAAGTTCACGTCAAAAAAAATTACTATTTTTTCTGATTCGCTTATCTTATATATTATTCGATACTTTCCAACTCTTTTCTTCCAATATTCTCTTAAATCCCCTTTTAGATTAAGTCCTGAATAAGGACTGTTTAAAATTTCCTTAACGGCTTTTATAAGTCGCTCTTTCGTATTTGCATTGAGCTTCTTCTCTTGCCTTAAAAAAGTTTTCAAAAAACGCGCTCTATACATACTTATCCTAATATCTCTTTAATATCTTCTGGCGTGGCATCTATATAATTACCTGCTTTTAGTTCTTCTTCTCCTTTCTTTAACCGTTTCAACGTCGCTCTGTCCATAAGCACCTCCAATGTTTCAAGAACCTGATCCATCTTCTTATGTGCATCATACATCTCTTCGAACATCTTCATTGGTATTTGGATTGTATTGGCCTCCATGATGACAAGTATATTTAGAGGATATATAAGCTTTCGTGCAGCATCAATTAAGCACATTAAGAAGAGGGATGTTAAGGAGCTTGTGGTGGTGATCCCTGCTGCGGTGGTGGAGGAATTATCGAGGAGGCGGTATCCATGTCTTCGAGTTCAAGCCTGCAGGGCTCGGGCATGCGTGTATGATCATGGAGTCGGTGGCGCGGGTTGCGGGGCGATGGCGTGGAGAGCGGAATAGGTCTTTAAGTACCAGGAGGATAAATTGAAGGGAAGTAACCGGGAGTCTCGAATGCATCACATACCACAAGACAAAACCGTCTGCATCGCCGGATTGGGCTATGTCGGACTGCCGCTCGCACTCGCGTGTCTCCATGACACCTGCCGACGATCGGCTTCGACGTGGACACAGGCAAGATCCGGGAACTCTCCCATGCGAATGACAACCCGAACATCGCCTTCACAGACAACCCCGAAGAGATCGGAAGCGCAGACTTCGTCATAATCGCAGTCCCACCCCTGTCACCAAATCGAAGGACCCTGACCTCTCCTACATCGAATCCGCAGCCAGAACCACCGGCACGCACCTGAAACCAAATTTTTTAAGAAAAAATTTAGTAAAACCATCCGACATTCCGCTCCGCTCCAGTCGGATTATCGCTCTCGTGAACGAACTGGCTCTGATATTCGGGAAGATGGGGCTTTCCACAAGCGATGTGCTCGAAGGCACAGTTTTTGATCAAACTTTTGTGAAAAGTTTGCGAGTAAGAAATGCCCACCGGGTGGGGCTTTGCTTATTCCTCCACCCGAAGGCGCAGCAGAAAGGGGTCACAGTTTTTGATCAAACTTTTGTGAAAAGTTTGCGAGTAAGAAATGCCCTCCGGATGGGGTCACAATTTTTGGTTGCGAAGATGGATGGTGGGACCGTGGTGCATGATTGCGTTTCGGGGGATGGGGCTTTCTGGTGTCAGCGGGGCTTTGAGGGGGGCTTGTTAATGTTCGGGGGCTGTTTGGTGGTTGGGGATTTCAAGCATAATCATTTATACCCAGGAAGCAAAACAAGATTCAAGTGGTGATGATGAACTCGCATGAATTTTTGCTAAAGCATTCCCAGGAATGGTCGGAAAAATACCCGGGAAGGTGTATTGCTGTTGTCGGTGACAAACTGGCTGCCATAGGTCATAATGAACTTGAGGTATTCAAGGAAGCAAAAAGGAAATACCCGGATAAGGAGATCTCTATTGCTTACCTGCCAACAGACGACGAAGTGGTGACGTTGTTATGAAGTATCCGTACATTCAATTCAGGAATAGATTTTTACCAATCATTCCCATTAGATTCAGGCTTGGAAACAATGATTGGATCGAATTTAAGGCTTATGTGGATTCTGGAGCAGGATACAGCGTTTTTCACGAGAGCGTTATTGAAATTTTGGGATTGGAATTGGAAGATGGTCATAAGGAGTATATTACCGTCGGAGATGGTTCGCTGATACCGGTTTACATGCATCGAATCGTGGTTCAACTCGCCGGTGAAGAAATTGAAGCTATGATTGGTTTCTCAAAACATCTTGGTATTGGATTCAACATCATCGGAAGAAGGGATATTTTTGAAAGGTTCAAAGTTTGCTTTATGGAGACTGCAAGAGTTGTTGAGTTTATACGAGGTGCAGGTCATTAAAAGCGATTTTCTCATAAATTGAAAAAGAGTAACAGGGGTTCCCAAATGGATCATAA
>JAYEFK010000007.1:0-2688 GCA_034658575.1 Methanobacteriota archaeon | reverse complement strand
ATCGAATTTCTGCCGTACCGGAGATGGGCTCTTGGGGATGAGAGATGGTGTGGGTAGTTAAACCCGAAGACCAGCCTCACCCCTCAATCATCATCCTCACGAGATCAGCCCCGATCCGCGCCCCGTACGACCCCTCCGCCGCTGATCGCTCATCAAACGCCGAAACCGAATCAGCCCCGTGCCCCTGAATCGCAAACGGCACAAGATCCGCGGTATGCGTCCGGAGTGGAATCGGCGTCGGGTGATCCGGCAGCACCATGATCACACAATCCGAACACCTGTCAAGAACCCGCCCCACAACCATCTCATCGAAGTCCTCGATCGCCTGCACCTTCGCTTCAACGTCGCCTTCGTGCCCTGCCTCATCCGGCGCTTCGACATGCACATACACGAAATCATGATCCTCCAGAGCACGCACCGCGTAATCCGCTTTCCCGGCGTAATTCGTGTCGAGATAGCCGGTAGCGCCAGAAACCTCGATCACATCCATCCCCGCGTAGATGGCAAGCCCTTTCAGGAGATCGACAGCCGAGATCATCGAACCTTTGATTCCGAACATCTCCTCGAATGAGGGGAAACTTGGTGCCCCTCCCTGCCCCCAGAGCCAGATATGCGTCGCTGGACTCTTCCCGGCGCGGACGCGCTCAACGTTAACCCGGTTGCCCTCAAGCACCGCCTCTGACCTGCGGATCAGGTCACTGAGCACCTCGCAGTCCTCGCCCTCCGGCATCTGCGACTCCGCAGGCTCGCCGAGCACGTCATGCGGCGGCGTGCAGACCGCGGATGCGCCGATGCCGTCTGTCACCATCAAGTGGCGGTAGCTGATCCCGGCATGGAAGCGGATACGATCCGTGGAAAGCGTTTTATCGATTGATGCGATCAATTCTGCCGCTTCCTCGCTTGTGATGTGTCCTGCGCTGTAATCGGCGATCGCACCGGCAGCTACCGTGATCAGATTGCATCTGAACGCAATTTCGCCCTCTGCAAGCGTTACGCCCATACTCGCAGCCTCAAGCGGACCTCTACCTGTGTAGTACTTCTCAGGAGCATATCCAAGAACCGACATGTTCGCGATATCACTTCCAGCAGGCATCCCGGGAGGAACCGTTCGCGCAAGCCCGCATCTGCCATGCTTTGCGATGTAATCCATATTCGAGGTGTTTGCGTGCTCGAGAGGCGTCTTTCCGCCGAGTTCCGGGAGCGGGACATCAGCCATCCCGTCGCCGAGGAGGATTATGTACTTCATGCCGTCCATCTCACCACTCACCATCCTGCCTTTCACCCCATCTCATCGATCATCTTTGCGAGCCGGTCGCATGAAACCCCGTGCTTTGCCTCGCTGCAGACCTTGATCTTATCGAGAAGAGCGCAGAGATGCTCCTGATTAAGATCGTAGCCGAGCCGCTCTGTAACGAACTTAAGCGCCTTCTTGCCTGTATGCTTGCCGAGGATGTAGTTCCTGCCACCGCCCACAAGTTCCGGCGAAAATACCTCATAAGTGTTGGTATTCTCAAGCATCGCTGCGATGTGGATCCCTGATTCGTGGCTGAACGCATTCTCGCCGACGATCGGCTTGGTCTTTGCAACCCTGACCCCGGAATACTTCTCCACCATCTTCGAGAGCGTCAGGAGATGGGAGAGGTCGTATTTATCGATTCCGTACTGGATCAGAAGTCCTGTGAGCAACTCCTCAAGCGGCGTGTTCCCGACCCGCTCGCCGATCCCGTTCACAGTGGCATGAAGCTGCGTTGCACCGGTCTCTGCAGCAACGATCGTGTTTGCGGTCGCCATTCCGAGGTCGTTGTGGCAGTGGATGCAGAGCGGGGTATGTGTCGCCTTCTTGATCTCTTTTATCATGAAATACGTGGTACTTGGATCAAGAATCCCTACCGTGTCTGCGATGCTCAGATAATCCGCGTTGTGCGCCTCGGCGATCTTGTAGACCCGTTTCAGCACATTCATATCTGTGCGGGTCGCATCCTCGGCAGCGAACCGAACGCAGAGCCCGTGATCCTTTGCATAGTCCAGGACATCAATTGCGCAGTCGGTTGCCTCATCGATCGTCATGTGATGTTTGTAGCGCAGGTGGATGTCGGACGTTGCAATAAAGATGCTTACGATATCGACATTCGCATCCAGCGCGGCATCAACGTCCGATTTTTTTGCGCGTGCAAGGCAGCAGATCCTTGCATTGAGTCCGAGTTTTGTAATTTTACGTATGGTCTCGAGTTCTTCCTTTGATACAACCGGAAACCCCGCCTCGATGATCTCAACGCCGACATCATCCAGTTTTCGTGCGATATCGATCTTCTCCTGCTCGGTAAAAGCAATCCCGGCTGCCTGCTCGCCATCCCGGAGTGTCACATCGCAGATCTCGATGTCCTTCGGCTTTAATTTGATGAAGTCCATCAACGTGTTTCTCGAGTACTCGATATGGTCTTCCATGTTATGGATGGGGGCTCTGTTCGAGAAAAAGGTTTTGGATGCATCAGGTCTCCACTTCCGATGAGATCGGTTCAATGTACCGCGTAAAAGCTATCGTCTTCTGTTCTGGTGGTGGCGAGGCATTAGTTACGCTGCGCGGCTCCTGATGCGCTGGAACTGTTATAGGCATCGGTGCTCCTAAAGGCAGTTCACGCCGGAGTTGTGGAAACGCTTCTTTCGGCAGGCGCTGTGATACTGCCCCTG
>JAYEFK010000006.1:0-11630 GCA_034658575.1 Methanobacteriota archaeon | reverse complement strand
TCGCAAGGAGGTTTGAGTATGTCGTTGGGATAAGGTACAGCGACGATGCCGATCTGGCTATCGAGATCATCGAAGACTTGATCGATGAGCAGCCCTTCGCCCTGAAAAATCCATCGCCTCAGGTCTTTGTCGATAATCTCGGAGACAACTCGGTTAATCTCTATGTAAGGATCTGGGCACCTGCTACCGAGTGGTACGATCTCAAGATGGAGCTGCTTTGGGAGATAAAGAAGGCGCTTGAGGGGAATGGAATCGAGATCGCATTTCCACAGCGTGTCGTCTGGTTTGCGGATGAACTCCGGAAGCGGGAGGTCAGGGATGCCAAATCTGAATCATGAGATAGTACTTTATGCGAGACTCGACAAACTATAGTCAAAAGAGGAAAGAAGATGGCGTTTCTCATTGAACAACTTTTACTTTTATTTGTGCTATTACTCCTGTCCGGGATCTTCTCCGCATCTGAAACTGCCCTGATCGGAATAGGCAAGATAAAAGCGAGGATTTTGTTGAAACACGGTGTGAAAGGAGCAGAGGATGTCGATAAGCTGGTTCGCGACCCGGAATCCGTGCTCACATCCGTGCTCATCCTGAATAATGTGGTGAATATCGCTGCATCGGCGGTAGCAACGTCTATCTCAATAGAGATCTTCGGTCCCACCCACGGCGTGGTCATTGCAATCGTAGCGATGACCCTGTTGATCCTCACGTTCTCTGAGATCATACCAAAGACGATCGCCGTTCACCAGGCAGAAAGGATCTCTATCCTGATCTCCAAGCCCCTGCAGATCATGGCTTCTATTTTCCAACCGATTACAACGTTTTTTTCTATGATTACAGGTATTTCTGCGAGGATTTTAGGCATAAAGCTCCACCGGAAAAGATTAATGACAGAAGAGGAGGTGGAAACGATGCTGGACATAGGGAGAGAAGAAGGCGCGATCGAAGAGGATGAACAAGAGATGATGATAGGTGTTCTGAAACTTGACGAAATCGTGGTACAGGATGTGATGTCGCCAAAGGAGGCGGTAGTTTGCCTGAGAGTCGATCAAACCATGGATTCAGCCGTGGAATTGATAAAGAGTAGTGGACACTCAAGAATCCCAATCTTTGAAGGGACAAAGGATAATATCGTGGGCGTCTTATATGCCAAGGATCTGTTGGCAAAAGTAGGCGAAGGCGGAGTTTCGCTGAAAGAATTGATGAAAAGCCCCCATTTTGTGACCGAGGCAAAGAGGGTGGACGACCTTCTTGAGGAATTTCAGAGGGGTAAATTCCACATCGCCATCGTGGTGGACAGAGAGGGAAAAACAATGGGAGTGGTCTGTTTAGAAGATATTCTGGAGGTGATAGTGGGAAGTATATACGACGAACATGATGTAATAATAAAAGGAAGATATGCGAGGTGATCGATGATTCCAAAACCCTTTAGAGAGAGGTCAGAGAAAAGCCGGGAAGGTACAAATTGCGATCATCGACTATGATGAAAGACAGTTTCGGAAAGGGAGTAGGGACTCATCACTAAGCGAACTGCTTCACCAATATAGCGATTTCCGCACCGACGCCGTTTAAGAACGCGCCTGTGCCGATGGTTGTAAGAATTAGCCCCATCAAGCGCGTTACCACGTTGAGACCGTCCTGCCCGAGGAAGCCGATGATCTCTTTTGATATAAGTGGGTCCCAGTTCCCCAAACATCAGCCGTAGACGCTCGGGGTCGGATAGTTCAGGGTGCACTGCTTGCGTCTTTGTGACGCGATCCGTAACGGGTGAATTGAACCTATCGACCTTCAGGTGCGCAAGTTCAGGCGGCATCACAACCTCGTGATCGAGTTTCGCCCGCGTGCTTAGAAGTTCCGGAGTGCCGCCTGACGATGGCGAGAGCATATCGATCATGACCACGAACATGACCGACCCCACAGGGATCACCGCATAGATGATCGCATAGAGCATCATATCGTTTCCGGACCCCATCAGCACCATCATCACGCCCATGATGATGATAAAGAGAGGACATGCCACGAAAGCGGTCACGTAAGACTCCGCTATAAGCCCAAGCGTCTCGAGATAGCCCTTCTGGTCGATGATCGCCTCCTTCAGGTACTGGTAGACTTATCCTTGAAGTATTTGGGGATGTCGCCACCACTATCGATGACCGAGAGCAGGTTGTGGGTCAGGTCCTGAAACTTGGCAGACGGTGTCGATTCAGAGGTGTTCCAAAGAGCTGTCCTGAGATCTTGCCCGAAATACTCCATATCCCGCACAATCGTGTCCACTTCATTTGCAACCTCGCCGTACGTGTCTTTGCATTCTGCAAGCGACCTGAATATCTCGACGATGTTCATGCCTCCCTTGGAGAGCGTATACATGAACGTGACCGCATACGGGAGATTCCGGTCGATCTCGCCCTTACGCTCGCTGGCTTTAAATGCCGGGTAGAGCAGGAAGAGGAGGTACACAATCCCGCCGAGCACGATGCTTAAGAAGACTATAATGAAGGGAGAGGAATATCCACTTGTAATCGATCAGCCATGCTGTCGATTCGCTGAATGTCAGTTTCGTGATCTTGTCAGGAAGTCCGATGACCTCGATCACAACAAAAGAGATGATCAGTCCGAGAATCGCTCCGATGATCCCTGCAACTGTTGAGTATAAGAGCGAGCTCGAGACATACATCTCATACGATACCGGGATGCGGACTTGCTGCAGTTTGACGTGCAGGTCATGGTACTGTGCTGCCTGCGCCCTGATGCGATCGCCGGGCACCACGAACGGAACCATCATGAACAGACGTAACCAGTGATGGAACTGTTTTGCAAATTCGTCGAGCGCGCCGGATTTCCCATACTCCACCCCCCCCGAAGTCTCATCGATCGCAGAAAGTATCTTCATCTTATGCCCGTCGTCGCCTTCATCAGTCTCCGCATCGCCCTCTTCTATCAGTTCGAGCAACTCCGGCTCCAGCGGTTGCTCTGTCAAAACCGGAGGGTCGCTCATCGATGGGAGTTTGAGCCCCTCTGTTTCTTCGTCTGCCCCCACTTCGCCACCTTTCGGTTCCATATTCTTATCGATATTATTTGACGATTATAGTTCCTTTCAGTTCAGGGAAATACTCACATCCGTAATGGTACGTTCCGGTTGCGTTGAATGTGTAAGTGAACTCGGAGCCAAACGGGATATCGATGGGCTGCCACAGATCGTCATCGCTCGTCAGGATATATATCCCATGTGTAGATGCATCCTCATTGAGCCATACGACGCTGTCGTTTCGAGCAATCGTGCAGTTGACCGGGTCGAATTCGAATTTCTGCGTGATGTATGGGTTAATTACGACTTTGTATATCTTTGGTAGACGCGCCGGAGTCACCGGAACCCCTGGAGTCGGTCCTGTGGTGGGTGTCGTTATGGCAGGGGGCGCAAGGGTTGGCACAACAGTGGGTTCTGTCTCAGGGACTTGTTTGGTTGGCGTCTCCTCAGCAACAACACCATCACCGTCGCCGGTTGGCATCAATCCCGGAACAAATACTACCGCCAGCAGAGCAAGGATAAGTAGTGCCAGCGCAGCCACAACGAGCAATCCTCTGGAACCGCCGCCGCACCACTCATTAAACTCATCCCAGCTATCCAAAATTTTAACGTGTATTTCTGATGCAAATCCCATTATGATGCGCCTCTTATCTCGTTTCCACCAAATTCGCGGTTGATTATCGTATACACATATACGCCACTCTTCTTATTAAAATTAACCCAAGCCATATTAATCTTGCCGGATGATGTGTGTCGTATGAGTCTTATGAGTTCGACGAGTCCGATGAAATCCGTTGTCGTAGACCGCCAGATGATGTATGACGGCTCGCAGATCGATCCGCTATGGGCTTACGAACATCTGGACGTGCGCGGTGATTCGGTAATCGTATTCCGCGGCGCGATGGATGTGGTGCATGTAAAAGACATCGAGGACGAGAAGGACGGAAAAGCGATAAGAGGTGCCTCCTTGATCCATCTCATCGTCGAACGGTTCGACTCGCCTGCAAACATGCGGCACGCATACTATCTCCAGCGGATCCTGATCGTCTGCGTCCAGGATGTCTTGAGAAACCTCGGCGTCACCGCAGAGCGGAGCGGGGACGATCTCTTTGTGGACGGTGGGAAACTGACCGTGAGCATCGCAACAGCGGGGATCTCGTCAGAAAAGATCCACTGCGGCATCAACCTGACCGGCAGGGGAACGCCTGCGGAAGCGAATGCGGTCGGGCTATCCGAACTCGGGATCGACCCTGACTCGTGGAAGGAGCTCGGAAAGGAGATTGCGGATCGGTTCGTCTCTGAGATTGAGGATATCGAGTCGGATATCTGCAAAACGAGAGCTTTGACCTGATTTCTTACCGCAGAGATCGCTGAGACCGCAGGCGTGCCGAGATAAATCCATACTTATCCAGCTGGTGAAAATCCAGCCCGAGGAAAGGTTAGCCACCACCTCATAACTGAACCCCGCACCCATCCCGGTAACGGGCTGCGGTGAAGCTGGGGGGATGGAATACCATGCCACAACGAAGGGTGTTGGTTATAAGCCCCGAAATTCTGATGATTCTGGAAGCCGACGTTGTCTGTGTGACGGAAGGAAGCATTGCGCACCACCGTTAGTCCAATCCTCCGGTCTTGGAATATAGCAGAGAGTTCTGGGACATTGCGAGGTGATGTGAGTCCAGCGGGGTCTCAGACCGTAGCATGGTAATGGATCTCCAGGAGCGATCCATCGATGCTGCCGCCAGCAGGGCGGGCATTATCAAACGGAGACTATGGGAACTCGGGAGATCCCATATGCTCTCCTTACAGAGTTAAGAGGTGGCTATGTGCCCTACTTGACAGGATTAGATCGGTCTTAAAACTCTGCGCCCCCTCTCGTTCTCCGCGTGATAAAATCGCTACGTATCTTTAGACAGTGTCCTGCATACCATGCATCCGGTCGACCGCCTCTTCTATCCGATCAGTGGAGCTCGTCAGCGAGAACCTGACATAACCTTCGCCGTACTCCCCGAATCCGACTCCTGGCGTTGCCACGATCCCGATCTTCTCAAGAAGCATCGCAGAGAACGAGAGCGAGGTGTATCCATCAGGTACTGGCGTCCAGATATAGAACGTCGCCTCTGGCGGTGCAGCATCGATTCCAAGCGTATGCAGTCCTGTAATCATCAGGTCTCTCCGTTCCGTGTATATCTTGCGCATATCGTCGATACAATCCTGTGGACCCGTGAGTGCAGTGATTGCCGCCTCCTGGACTGGCTCGAATACCCCTGAATCGATGTTTGTCTTGACCTTGCCGAGCCCTGAGATAATTTCAGGATTCCCAACCGCAAAACCGATGCGCCAGCCGGTCATGTTGTAGGTCTTTGATAGCGAGTGCATCTCGATCCCGACATCCATAGCTCCCGGCGCTGATAAGAGACTCGGGGCACGGTACTTGCCGAACGTGATCTCAGAATATGGATTGTCGTGCACAACGATTATATCGTGCTCGCTTGCGAAATCGACCACCTCCTTAAAAAATGAGAGGTCAGCGACTGCCGCGGTCGGGTTGTTCGGGTAATTGAGAAAGATCAGTCTGGCTTTATCTGCGACGTCAGGTGGTATTGCGTCCAGATCAGGCAGGAAACCAGCTTCTGCGAGAAGCGGCATGGTGTAGGGGACGCCGCCTGCAAAGAGCGTCCCGATTTTGTAGACCGGGTATGCCGGATCCGGCACAAGCACGACGTCGCCCGGGTTTACAAACGCAAGCGGGATGTGCGCGAGTCCTTCCTTTGATCCGATGAGCGCAAGCACCTCGCTTCTGGGATCAAGCGTGATATTAAACGTCTTTTTGTACCATTCGGCTGCTGCCTCGCGAAAGGTCAACATTCCTGTGTACGAAGGATATTGGTGCCGCTCTGGGTCGTGCGCGGACGCACACAGCGCATCGACGATATGGGCTGGCGGCGGCAGGTCAGGATCGCCGACGCCGAGATCGATGACATCGACCCCGCGCTTGATTGCATTCCCTTTCGCTTCATCGATCGCCGCGAAAAGATAGGGCGGAAGTGCTGTGAGTCTCTTTGCATACATACAAGAATCGAAGTCGCTGATGCCTTAATATCTTTGCGCTTCGGTCTGGCAGAAGAACAGATTAACACTTTGAAGACTATAACCAACGATGCAATGGTTACTTCTCGCAGTAGGAATCATCATGGAGGTCTGCGGCACCACCTGTATGAAGCTCTCCGATGGCTTCTCGAACCTTGTCCCCTCCGTTCTCACCTTCGTCTTCTGGGGAATCGCATTCACCATCTTTATATTTGCTTTAAAAACCTTTGACCTCAGTTTCGCCTACGCTGTGTGGGTTGGATCAGGAATTGTGATCGTGAGCATCATCGGAATCCTGTACTTTAAAGAACCCGCAAATGCCTTGAAGATCGGTTCAATAGTCCTGATTGCGATAGGCGTTACCGGCCTCAGTGTGAGCGATATGATCCGCTGATCAAGCGTCCACGGACGGCTGGCTATCCCCATCCACAGCTCCGCTGTCATAGCCGTACCCAGAACTCCCGCTGATCTCTCCGGCGATATTCTCGGTCATATTCGCGCAGATTTCATCGTACTCCCACCCCTGCCCGAGCGACCACATCAGTTTTACGAGTGCGACTTCGGGAAGCATATCTTCAGCCTCGATGGCGCCTGCGTTTAGCATATCCCGTCCGGTATCATACACCCGGTCGCATATCCTCCCGTTCAGGCACTGGGACGTGATCACGACAGGGATGCCGCCTGATGCCGCGTACTCGATTAATTCGATCCAGTCGGAAGCGACGTGCCCAAGCCCGGTGCCCTCGATAACGATTCCCCGGTATCCTGAAAGACTGCAGAACCTGAGGAGTTCGGGGCTTGCTCCCGGTATGTACTTGAGAAGCGCACACTTCTGTTCCATGCCACCGCGAAGTACAAGTTCCCGCTTTCCTCTACTCGTGTATTCAGTAAACGTCTTGATCTCGCACTCTGGGTAATCGATTCTGCCGATGGGTGACGCGTTGATCGACCGGAACGCGTCCCTCCGTGATGTATGCATCTTCCGGACCCGCGTTCCGCGGTGGATCAGGCAGCAGTCATCTGACGTGCTTCCATGCATGACCACGCAGACCTCCGCGATGTCGCTTACCGCAACCGATGCGGCGCAGATCGCGTTCATCGCATTGTCGCTTGATGGTCGGTCTGCGCTCCTTTGCGAACCAACAAGAACGATTGGAACCGGGGTCTCGATCATGAATGACAGCGCTGCCGCGGTGTATCCCATGGTGTCGGTGCCGTGCGTCACTATCACGCCGTCTGCTCCGTTCTCGATCTCTTCTGCAATGGCGCGCGCAAGTTCTGCCCAGTACTCGGCGCGCATGTTCTCTGAGAGGATGTTGTAGACAACCCTTGAACGGTAGTTTGCGATCCGCGAGAGCTCCGGTATTGCATCGAGGACGTCCTCTGCCGTGAACTGGGCAGTGACCGCTCCGGTGCGGTAATCGACCCTGCTTGCGATGGTTCCACCAGTCGAGAGTATCGCAACGGTCGGCAGATCGTCCCTCTCGACCCATTCTTCCCGATTTCTTTCCTTTTTGGATTCTCCGGAGGCGGGCGCTCTCTTCCCGATCAGTTCGATCTGCGCGCGTCTGTCCACTCCGACGTTGTAACCGTTATCCAGTTTGATCACGATACTGCCGGTGGTGCTCGGCATCAACACGCCTTCGTACGTCACGCAATCGGTTATAACGCGCACCCGGTCGCCCTGTTCCGGATCCATGGCAGATCAATCTCCAATCATGGAATCACTCTTCAACTGCAATCATCTCAAACTGGCTTGCAAGATTCCAGACGAGAGTGCGAGTATGCATCGGTATGTTCGGGTCATTTGTGATCTTATTTAGAATATTAAGGCTGGTTGCAGCACGGAATGAGATAGATTCCTCTTCATTTGATAAATTTTTCTTTATTTCGTCTGCTGCATTCCGTATATTCCGGGGCACCGATGTATCGTTCAGGATAGTATCCAGAATAATATTGCATTGTTCAACTGTTTCTTTGACCGACATGGCATCATCCATATTTCAATCTGTATGTGGTATATCCGCACCATATCATATTTAAAGATGGGTGATCGATAGGAGGTTATGGATGAGATCGATGCTATGTCCAGGTTGCTCGAACTTGGCGGGACGATGCTTGCAGAGCACTGCCGCCGCTGCGGTGCGCCGCTGTTTCGGTATCAAGGAAATGTCGGCTGCCCGATCTGCGATTTTAGAATGGTGGATCAGGAAAAGGGCGAAGTGATCGGAGAGCGAGAAGATATGGGAGACCGGGAAGAGAAGAGCAAGCCGGGTGGCGGGATGAAGGCAGGGACATCGCCGCTTGGAAGAATTATCTCGGATAAGGTAGCTGGGATCGCTGCTGATATGCAGAGCGAGACCGATCTGGGCCGCATTCGAGACCAGATGGATTGCATCGAGCGCGGGATCAAGATTCTCGGGGTGCTTGGTCCGGATTGAGTGGCTGTTATGGTAGGTTGTGGCGGGCTGCCTGCCACAGCCGTTGTCTACACAAACGATGAGGATTTTTCCGGATATGACCCATCTCCTGCCTGTTGTTGGGATCGAAATAGACCTTTCGGATGGAGCAGTATATGATGCGATAAATGAAACACGGAGACAGATCAATGAAACTCACAACAGTCTATGATAACGAGGTATATCCGGAGGCGTCTGCCACTGGACTTACGAGTGAATGGGGATTCTCCTGCCTGATAGAAGTGTCCGGTGAGCGGATACTCTTTGACACCGGCGGGGACGGATCGATTTTGCTGCGCAACATGGAAAAACTGGGAATTGACCCCAAAGACCTTACAACGATCGTGCTCTCGCACGAACACTGGGATCACACAGGAGGCTTGTCCGACCTCCTCAGGACGAACCGCGATGCCGAGATCTATCTGCTGGCGTCGTTCTCGGAGGCATTCAAGAACGATTTTTTAAAAAAAAATCGAGTAAAAGAGGTACGCGGACCAGCAAAGATCTGCGATAGGGTATACACCACGGGTGAACTTGGCACATCCATAAAGGAGCAGTCACTGGTACTAAAAACGAAAAGTGGCATGGTTGTCATCACAGGATGTGCACATCCTGGAATCGGGGCGATCATGGATGCAGCATCCGGATTCGGAGAGATATACGGAATCATCGGAGGATTTCATGGGTTTAGCGATTATACCCTGCTAAACGGCGTAAAGTTCCTCTCTCCGTGCCACTGCACCCAGCATCTAAGCGAGATCGTCTCGCGATTCCCTGACACGTACCATAAGAACGGCGTTGGTAGGGTGTTTACCTTTGAGTAACATGAGCCACCTATTTGGTCCTGTGCCATCCCGCAGACTCGGGCGGTCGCTTGGTCTGGACATCACGCCGTACAAGACCTGTACGTTCGATTGCATCTACTGCCAGCTCGGAAGAACCACGAACAAGACCGTGCAGAGGCGGGAGTATATTGCGAAAGATTTGATCATGAGCGAGCTACGGGATTTACTATCAGAGGGGGAGGCGGATATCGATTACATCACTTTTGCCGGATCAGGGGAGCCGACACTCCATTCGGGGATCGGTGAGATGATCGATGAGATCAAGACGATGACCGATATCCCTGTTGTGGTGATAACCAACGGATCGCTCTTGTTCCGGGAAGATGTGAGAGATGATCTCTTAAACGCTGATATCATGCTGCCGTCACTGGATGCTGCCACCGCTTCCGTGTTTCGTGCTGTGAATATGCCGCATGAGAGTCTTTCGGTTGACCGGATTATCGAAGGACTCAGGATGTTTCGAGAGGTGTTTGAAGGCGAGTTCTGGCTCGAGATCATGTTCGTGAGGGGCGTAAACGATGGAACTGACGAAATAACGGCGCTGTCGGACGCAATCTCCTTAATCGATCCTGACCGGGTTCAGTTAAATACCGTTGTGCGACCACCATGCGAGGATGTCGCGCCTGTGGATGAGGAGGAGATGGTGCGGATACAGGGGGAGTTTGGCGGGAATTTTGATGTCGAGATCATCGCGGAGAAGCGGATCGAGGTTCGTGCGGATATCCTGCCGCTTTTGGAACGGAGACCGCTTACGCTGGATCAGATCGCTGGCTCAGTTGGAATGCACCGGAACGAGGCGGCGAAGTATCTGCGGGAACTTATAGAGCAAGGCGCGGTCGTAGAGGCGGTGCATGGGGACAAACGGTACTTTGGTGCAAATCCGGAAGCGTTAACACCCCCCACACCAAAGTACAGCGACATATAGGTGGTGGATCAGAAGTTGAACAAGCCGACATTGTATCTCGAAACCACCCCTCCAAGCTATCTGGCTGCGAGACCGAGTCGCGATATTGTTGTTCAGGCACATCAGCAGATTACATGGGATTGGTGGAACTCCTGCAAGGAGGACTACGAGATGTATATCTCCGAGATCGTTTTGAAAGAGATCGCTGGTGGAGATCAGAAAGCAGCAGAAAGACGATACGAATTCGTCAAAGATCTTGAAATACTGGATATATCAGAGGATGTGCGTCAGTTAGCCCGCGATCTGGCAGTGTTTCTCAGATTTCCAAAACGCGCTGAGATGGATGCGTTGCACTTAAGTTTTGCAACCGAGTACGAGTTAGACTACCTCCTAACATGGAACTGTGCACATTTAGCGAACGGAAGAGTCATGCACCGGTTAAAAAAGTTCGAATTGGAACATTCGCGGGTTGTACCAGTCATTACAACTCCTGAGGAACTTATGATTGGAGATTATGGAAATGAAATGGATTGATCCGATAGTGGAAGATGTTCGCACCGCACGCGAAAATCTCTGGAAGGCATGCGGCTACGATCTTAATCGGCTCTGCGAGATGCTGCGAGAGGGACAGGCGTCGCATAGTTCGATGGTCGTCACCAAAGCCGAACTATCCAGACGGCATACGGGGCGGTAGGGCTGCAGGAACTATTGAGAGGAAGACAAAGTTTGGTGCGAAGATATGAAATGCGCTCTCTGTGACAGCAAGGAATGCCGGCAGGGCAAAAACTGCACGAAAACAGCGACAGATATCGACTATGCCCCAGCAAAGGAGACGATGCGGATCGCTTCCGAAGTCGAATCGAGGTATATGGAACTCACACGCCTCGAAGAACTGATCCTGTTCTGCAAAAAGATGAAATTCAAGAGAGTCGGGATTGCATTCTGCATCGGGCTTTCTGCAGAAGCGAGAATCGTGCATGAGATCCTCACGCGGGATTTCGAGGTGCATTCGGTCTGCTGCAAGGTCGGCGGGACTGACAAAGACGATCTCGGGCTTGTAAAGATCCGGGACCCCGGAGCGCACGAGACGATGTGTAATCCGCTCGGGCAGGCAGCGATTCTGAATGCGGAGGGCACCGAGTTAAATATCATAGTCGGGCTCTGCATCGGACACGACATACTCTTTACGGAGCACTCGGATGCGCCTGTGACCACACTTGCGGTGAAGGATCGTGTGCTTGCGCACAATCCGCTTGGTGCTGTGTATTCGCGGTATTATCAGGGGAATGTGTTTGGGATGGATTCGAGGT
>JAYEFK010000005.1:0-2703 GCA_034658575.1 Methanobacteriota archaeon | reverse complement strand
GCTGCAGAGGATCTTGCGTCCAAGCACGGATTTTCAAAAATCGCGGTCACAAGCGGTATCGGTGTGCGTGAGTACTACATGAAGCGCGGGTATGTACGCGAGGGCGCATACATGGTGAAGTGCCTTTAACCGGGCCAGGTTCCGTACTGAAAACCAAGAGCGATCGCGAGTATGCCAGCGACAACACCGATTACGACCACGGTCTTTGGATTGATGCGTATCGCGGTCTCGTCTGCCTCGTAATATCTCATAAGACCCGCAGAAGACATGAGTCCGTCGCCGCTTGCTTTCTTTTTAGCCATCAATATCATTCTCTCTGGCGATGTTACATAAACGTTTCTATCCCATGATGACGGATTACTTTATTAGGTATCTGCTACAAAGCATATCTATTACATGAGTGTAAGGATTATGGCTGTGGACGATGAACCGGATACGGTAGACCTGATCACACTGGTGCTTGAAAATGCGGGTTATGAGGTACTGCCAGCTTACAGCGGCAGGGATGCGCTGGACATGCTCAAAGATATAAAACCCGATCTGATCCTTCTGGATATTATGATGGAAGATATCGATGGCTGGGGGGTGTACGAATCAATCCGTAAAAACGAGGAAACGGAGGATATTCCAGTGGTGATGCTCACAGCAAAGGCACAGTCCATCGATAAGATGATCGGTCTGCATGTTATCGGTGTCAATGAATATATCACCAAGCCATTCGGTCACAGGGAGTTGATCGATGGCATAAAGAAGCACCTGCCAGTGACCGGATGAGGGTGGGATGGACTACGAAGTTGGCTCGATTGGCAGGGTGTTCGTCGCACGCATCGATCATGATGAAGATCTGCTCGACGAACTCGTCAAACTCGCAAGATCAGAAGAGATCAAGCAGGCATTCTTCATGCTGATCGGTGCGGTTAAGAATATACGGGTCGTGACCGGACCGAAGGAGGACACTGTTCCGCCGGATCCGGTGTGGCAGTCGATCGCGGGCGCTTGCGAGATACTCGGCATCGGGAATATTCTCTGGAAGGACGGGGGCCCGAGCATCCATCTCCATGCCGCGCTTGGCAAAGGCGGGGACGTGACTGTCGGTTGTCTGCGTGATAGCGTCGATGCGTACCTCACCACCGAAGCCATCATATTCGAGATATCAGGCATCGCTGCAGAACGGGTGTACGATGATATGTACGGGATCGCACGGATGGTGTTATGATGAAATATCTATATCAGGACTCTGTAAAACTCCCCTCGAAGCGTGATTTCATTCACGATCTGGAGGCTCTACTGGACGTGACCGCGGCGGTAGTTCCGCTTGAAGACGAGATCATCTCGGCTAATAACGAAGTGGAAGAGAGCCACCGTGCGAAGGATCGAAAAATCGCCGGGCTGAGAACATTCGAAAGCGAGGTGACGAGGCAGATAAACGAGATCGTCAGGGATGGCGGCACCGATGAGATGCAGGTCTGCAAGAATGCGATCATAGATGTGTGTGCATCATGCGTGGATCAGCAGAAGGCAAAGATCGATTCCGAGTCTGATGCGTCACTAACTGGTCTGGCTGAGAAGATCGACCTCAACGCGGAGCGTATCTGCAAGATACTCAGTCCGTTTCTCGAATTCGGCGTATATGGCACCAGATTTACATATTCGCTCATCTCGGAGGGGAAAAAGGGGCTCTACGGGGAGTTTAAAGCAGATCTGGGCGAGCTATCATTCGCTTATGAACTGCGGTTTAAGGATGCTGTCACTGTGAAGCAGCTGGTAGGTTCGTTCGCAATTCCGGTACCGAGAAAGGCAGGACTATTCCACAGTGAAGACACGGTGAAGAGGATAGGTATGTCGAATCACCGTTTGTTTTGCGTTAAATACATAAATAACCAGATAACCGCAGAATTCAGGGACAAAAGGAGTGCAAAAATAGTCCGCATCGAGATGAAAACTGCCACCGGTGATTATTCGATCGTGTATGACGGTGCAGAGCCGGTCAATCTGACAAGAGACGAATTGGTCTCAAAAGAGATCGATAGCGAGGGGGTCATAGACCTCATGCATGCGGTGAGCGATTATGTGGAGGATACCAGGAGACGCGAGGTTGCGACGCTTGTGAGACTGACGTTTAATGGCACGAATGTGATCAGGGAACCGCACGTCTCTGATGCGCTGAAGGTCATACTCTCGGAATACGGCAGATTCGCAAACGAATGTATCGCACACGGGGCGGCAAAGGACGAATTCGTGATAAAGATCGAATCGGACGACGGCACAAGGACTGAGAAATACATGTCGATCTCGACGGTCAAGGATCGTCTGCTCGGGATCGGGAAAGCGGGCGCGGAACTGGCGGATGCATTCGGACTGGGGACAAGCGCGTCATGATAATGTGTGGGAGCTGCCGTGCCCTGTGGTTGTGGTGCTGACAGTCCCGCCACAATCGGTATATAGTACACTCTCAAGTATAATACTTATGAGTGTATTCACAGGCATGGGGCGGGAATTGTCACTCCTCAAAGTTATTAAAAGAATGTTTTTAAATTTATAGATACGCGGCAGAAGACCCCGCTACTTGTAATGCGCTCTTGCGGAACGCATCGACGCCACTGCCTGCAGGGCAGGGCGTTAGCGGGGATGAATGCCGCAGACTGGTTGTTTTGGCTTCCATAAACTATATATGCTCTTTCAACTAATATAAGTATTGTGCCA
>JAYEFK010000004.1:0-11805 GCA_034658575.1 Methanobacteriota archaeon | reverse complement strand
ATTCGAGTTGCTGCATGCGATCCACGACATACTTGGAGAACTCTGTTGAGTCTATATCCGCATCAACGTCCATTTCCAAATCCATTATAAGACTACAATATCCTGACAACACATAAACCTTTATGGAGGTTAGGCTGATACGTTAGTCCTATGCAATGCGAAATATGCGGAAGCAACATCCGCGGAAAAGCGCATCGGGTGATCCTTGAGGGTACCGAGTTAAACGTCTGTGACGCTTGTGCAAAATATGGGCACGAGGTCAAGCAGGTGCCAAAAGCCACTGCCGCGGGAACTGGAAGAACGCCAGCAGGTAAGGTATCGGCAGGTGGGGTGCCAGCAGGCATCACGTTTCGTACCGGGTCGCGGAGGCGCCCGGATATGTTCGACCAGATGACCGACGAACTGCTATCCGATTATGGCTTTGCGATCAGGCGCGCTCGTGAGGCGCGTGGCATGTCACAGGAAGAACTGGCACTTGAGATAAAGGAGAAAGCATCGCTCCTCAAGAAGTTAGAGCGCGAAGACCTGAGACCCACAGACGGCATCCGCAAGAAACTCGAACGCGTGCTTGGAATCTCGCTTACTGAGACGATTGAGTAGCAGTAGCCGAAAAGCCGTGCTTGATCATCGCACGGATCGTCTCTGCAACTTCCCCAACCGGCACCCGGATCTGTGCCATGCTGTCCCGATCGCGGATCGTTACGGTATCGTCATCCAGAGTCTCGTAGTCGATCGTCACCGAAAAAGGCGTCCCGATCTCATCGTTTCTACGGTATCTGCGCCCGACCGTCCCGGAATCGTCATAACTCACGAAAACCCCGTTTTCCCGAAGCGTCTCTGCGATCGCAAGTCCAGGTGTGATCAGTTCCTCCCGCGTGAGAAGCGGGAGCACCGCAACCTGCACAGGCGCAACCTCTGCCGGAAGGTGGAGCACGTTTCGGGTAACGCCAGCCACAAGTTCCTCTTCAAACGAGTGTTCGAGCGCGGCATAGATGATCCGGTCGATACCGAATGACGGTTCGATTACGTGCGGAATGGCCCGCTCGCCGCGAACCTCCTCGATTACGGTCTCGTATTCGACCAGATCCCGCTGGATCCGAACGATCTCGCCGTCGATCTCGATTTTGATCTCGTCACCCCTGAGATCCTCTTCCCCCAAACCAATGAGCGCTGCACGAACCTTGCCTGCATTTCCTTTGTAGAGCGGACCTATTACGCTCATATCCGGCTTCACCGCGATCCGTTCGACCTGTTTTGGAGTGTCGTACTCGATAAGAACGGAAAGATCCTTCTTTGAGTGCTTCGCATGTGATGACAGGTCGTAGTCGGTGCGGTCAGCGATCCCGACGATCTCGACCCATCCGAACCGGTCGGTCAGAACCTCGGCATCCCAGCAATCGACAGCATAGTGTGCCATCTCGTCTGGCTGGTGCTGCCTGAACCGCAGGCGCGCAGGGTCGATGCCAACCCGCACCAGGAAGAGGTGTGTGAGCACGAGGTGGTAAGCGAGGAACTCGTGCGCAACGATTGCACGATCCACCGCGTCCCTCGCGGTCAGTTCGATGATGCCGCCATCATCTTCATGCGCAGGATGCGAGACGCGCTGATGGGCGGCAGGGTAGTACCTGAGAACCGTATCCTCGATTGTGGAGAATCCCGGATGATTTTTGTCAGTTGGGTTGATGAAAATTTCTGCTTCCGCCTGCGTAAATTCCCTGAGCCGGATCACGCCCTGACGCGGGGAAATCTCATTTCGGTATGCTTTCCCTATTTGTGTGACGCCAAACGGGAGCTTCTCCCGGTAAAACCTGAAAAGGTGCTCAAAATCGACAAACATTCCCTGAGCAGTCTCTGGTCTGAGATAGCCAACCCGCTCGGCACCCGGTCCGATCGTTGTCTTGAACATCAGATTAAAACTGGAAACATCCCCGAATGTCCCGACACCGCCACATTGCGGACATTTTATGCCGTGTTCGTCGATCAGCCGCTTGATCTCTGATGCGGGAAGTGCATCCGGGGTCTCAACGATGCCTTCGATCAGGTGATCTGCACGGAATGCATGATCGCACCCGGAACAGACGACCATCGGGTCTGAGAATCCCCGGGTGTGCCCGGACGCATCGAAGATCGCCGCAATCCCGATGGTCGGGGTCTCGATCTCGTAGAACCCCTCCTCGATCACGTACATCTTCCGCCAGATATCCTCGATCCTGCGCTTCAGCATCGCGCCAAGAGGACCGTAATCGTAAAAACCTGCGGTTCCGCCGTACAGTTCAAAGGAGTTCCAGAGAAAACCTCTCCGCTTTGCCAGCCCGATTATCTTCTCGTATTTGTCCATGGTTATCAGTCACGCGTTTTTTGTTGCCAATCGTTCATCCATTTATTCAGGAAATATCCGAATGATCTATTCTTCCCTTCCGCTATTCCTACATCATAGTTTTCCAGAATTGTAACTACTCAGGTATGTTGATCGGTCTTCCGATTGCGATCCTGTATCTTCTGGCAAGAAAAATAACCGCGGAGGACGCAGAGGAACGCAGAGCCTATAACCGTTTATATCCCCTCCGCGTCCCTCCGCGCACTCTGCGGTTAAATTCCTGGTTTGGTTATAGTATCTCACACATACCGGGTAGTTCCGGCATAGTGAAGTCCACTGATAGTGGTTTTGGGTACATGAGTAGTTACCCAGAATTTTTTGCATAAATTCCGGTCGCGGCATCTTTTTAGGAATCAATTGATTAAAATATTCTTTGGTAATGTTGTCCGTAGTTCCAATCTTTTTGCGAATACCTATTTTTTTAGAAGCTTTTTTATCCAGTCCGGCGAGATACCACCCCTCTATTTCTCTGATCACGATGACTATTTTATCCGTTGTTATTTTTTTACCGAAATCGTCTGTTATTTTTTCTTTCTTGGCAGTTATGCAAGGAACGTCGTCAATATCCCCAACACAGATATAATCTGCTTTCATTGAATTGATTGATTTAATAAAATTTACTTTCCTCTTCCCGTTTTCCTCTGCGTATTGCCAAAACTTTATCACGGAATATCTTTCTTGAAGGAACGGCTCCACGACACTCTCGAAGAAGCGTTCGTCATCGTCGCCTTCGATAAGGATGAATAGCAGCTTATAATCCATATCTACCACTCTAATAGATTCTGCACATAAAGCTCCTCGATACCCATCTCATTTTTGAGGAAAATTTTTACTTCTTCTTTTTCAGATGGTCGTGAGATCTGAGAGAACCCATCATCATCGCGATTAACAAGCAGGATATTCTCTATTCCCGCATATTTCACCATCTTGGGATTGTGTGTGGTAACTATGATCTGCTTTTCAAATCGTTCCGAAACGTCTTTCATCATATCCACTATTTTGGAGATAAGATGTGGATGGATGTTCCTTTCGGGCTCTTCGATTATGATCAAGGGGTTTCTCTCAAAGTAGAGAATAATGATCAGAGCGGTTATGTTTATTGTTCCGTCAGACATCAATGGGGCGGGTAAGAATGCCTTTTCGGAGTAAACTTCCTTTAAACTGGCAAGTAAAGATTTATCTGCCAATCTTTCCACTGTGAGAGTCTCTATAAATGGTAAGAGGTCTTTTACCAGATTGGAAATTCTTTCCACTTTTTTTTTATCATCTAAAATATTTTTAAGAACGATTGCTAAATTACTTCCATCCGGCTCAAGTTCGGTCTTTCCGGTAATCGGAGTAGCTTTCTTTGATAACTTCGGATCGAGATCGTATATTGAAATAGTCCTGAAAAGATCGGTTATTCCGATAGATAGGGGTAGCAAAAACATCGGAAGTTCAATAAATAATTCTTTGGCCGATATTCTTTCTTGAAAAATTCCTTTTTTAGAAAAAAATGGTGGGATAAAGTCTGACGTTTTTATTGACGTATCTTTCGACTTTAGCTCATACTTAATTCTGCTATTATCTCTAATCAACGTAATTTCCCCTTCTCCTATTTTTTTCTCGCCATCTATTTTCTCTGTTCTCTTTTTTACTTCTATAAAATCACACTTGGCTACCAATCGCTCTTCATTAATTTTATATCCTTTCGTTGTCTTGTGAAATTTGATACTAAATTTATATTCCAATTTATTAACATAGATGTCAGTAGATCTTTTATCACCTTCTTTCTTGAATCTAAAAGCTTTTAAAGGTCTATCCATGGAATCAATGTGCAATTCCACCGAAAGATTTTCAGAAGCACCTATATTTATGTTCCTGATATAGTCCACCCCTCCTTGCATGGATATTGCATTGTCCAAACCGCTCTTTACTACATCGTTAAGAAATTTGAGAATGTATATAAAGTTGGATTTCCCTGAAGCGTTTGCTCCTATCAGAACATTAAAGCTCCCAAGTTCTACATCCAATTCCTTAAAACTTTTGAAATTGGAAACTTTGATCTTTTTTATCAGCATTTTCCAATTACCCATTTATTCTTATTCACATAGCATTGTTTATGTGATTCATCATTTTTGTTGTGTGTACTTATTGTTGACGACGCATAAATAAATGCTTTGATATTCCTACGCCCCGACCAACTCCCGCACCATTACGCCTCCTTCCTCAGACGCAAATATTGGCAGGTCCCAGTTCTGAGCTATTCTCTTCCGGTTCACGACCACCTCGATATCGCGCACCGGATCATAACCGGGCTTCGTATATTCCTTCCAGTACACCAGAACACCCCGCCTCTGCCAGAGAGGCATCCTGGCAAGGTTGAGCCCGTGCTGGAAGCACAGTTCATGGATATCGGATGCTCGCAAGCCAAGCATCCTCGATGCAGCCTCCTTTCCTGATAAACCATCCGAACGGAGCGTGTAATACCCGTAACCATTGATGCAATTCCGCCACGCCTCCGCCTGCCGCCAGACCAGGTACTCGATGATCTGCCCAGGATGCAGCGGTATCACCCTTCCGTCGAATGCGATAGGGGGCACATTGAGGGACCGGGTAAGCGCGCTTGATATGTAACTCGGCACGACTGAGACGAGTTTCTCGATCCTGCCATCAAACGGCAATGCGTCTCTGAAAAGGATGTTAATCTCGTCTGAAAAGGTGTACGCAACTACCGGATGGAGCCCGCTTTGCTGGAATAATGATTCTGTTGCACCTGCCATCGCGGATGCGAAACGATGATCAAACGGCTTCTCAAACCCGTGTCTCTGCAGGAGATTCTTAAAGCTCCTACCATCTACCCTGATGATAATCGGCGGAGTTGCTCTCAGGTCAGCATATATCTCGTGATCCTCGAAATCACTCACTCTCATCCTTCTTTGCCAGTCGATTGACCTGTTTCACGAGGACGATATCGCCAATCGCAAGCACCCACCGATACGGCAGGATAACTCCTTCCCGGCTCACATCGAACAGTTCTTGGTTGACTTTGGTGAGTGCAAGACCTGTTACCATTCTATCAGCCGTCTCGATTACGACATCGTTCACATTTCCTACATACAATCCCTTATCTGTATATACATTGAGCCCGAATAGTGATGTCAGTTCTGCGTGCATTCAATCCTTCCCTATAGTGTGTAGTATAGGGTAGAATGAACTAAAAGGATATATACTTTTGTGTGATACGGACAATTAATAGAGACAGAGACGCGGAACAATCATGAAAACATCGATCCAGATCGGGAAGGTTATGGGGATACCGATCAAGATTCATATCTCTTTCTTGCTGGTTCTCGTACTATTTCCGGTCGTCTTCGCGAATGATGCTGTATTCGGATTCGCTGATGTGCCATCCGTCCTGCTCAGATATGCGCTCGCGCTGACCCTGACAATCCTCTTATTCTCCTGCGTGCTGCTGCACGAACTCGGGCACTCGTGGGTTGCGATGAAGTACGGGATCAGGACCCGCAGCATCACGCTGATCCTTCATGTCCTCTTCATCCCGGAGGATGCCGATGCCATGGATGCGCTCAAGATGATGTCCACAGGAAACGTCGGGCAGTTGCTGGTGCAGAATATGGGGTCGATCACAGGCATGGTGTCCAGAACTGATCTTACAAGATCGATCGAGGTGCTTGGTTACCGTGAGCGGTAATACTTGTGACGTGGTCATCGTCAGGTACGATGAGATCGCACTCAAGAGCCCTCCTGTCAGGCGGCGGTTTGAGGATGTGTTGATCGGCAGGATCAAAACAGCGCTCTCGAGGCGCGGCATAGAATATTCAAGGGTCACGCGGGAATGGGGCAGGATATTTGTGCATACGAGCGATCGGGGTGCCGCAGATGCAATCTCCCGCGTCTTTGGTACGGCATCGGCAAGTCCTGCGATCACAACCGATGCAACGCTTAAAAGCGCGGCAGAGACCGCGGCAGGGATCGGAAAAGATATGATCAATGCCGGCGAATCCTTTGCGATCCGCGCATCCAGATCAGGGGTCCACGATTTCACATCGATCGATCTTGCAATCGCGTGCGGCGATTCGGTCGTGGGGTGCACCTCGGCAAAGGTCGATCTCAGGAACCCTGATCGGGAGATATTTATTGATATGCGGCAGGAGCGTGCCTATATCTACACGAGGATCGCTTCCGGAGTCGGAGGGCTTCCGTACGGCACGCAAGGAAAGATGATTGCGCTGGTATCCGGAGGCATCGATTCGCCGGTTGCCGCGTGGATGATGATGAGGCGGGGAGCTGAGGTCATCCCGCTCTACTTCGATCTCGAGGGGTTTACAGACCCAAAAAGCAGAGAACTGGCTGAACAGAGCATAAATTCGCTTTTCGAGTGGAGTTATTCCGATATGACCGCGTACAGGGTTCCTTATGGAGCAGTCCTTCGCGAGATTGCGAGCCGCTGCGATCCGCGCATCACCTGTGTGATCTGCAAGCGGATGATGTACCGGATCGGGGCGCAGGTTACAGAGAAGGAAGGCGCCTGCGGCATCGTCACAGGATCATCACTCGGACAGGTCGCATCCCAGACCTCACAGAATATGCTTGCAGAGATGCACGGACTCGGGATGCCGATCTACCATCCGCTGGTCGGGATGGATAAGAGGGAGATCATCGACCGTGCAACCCGGATAGGCATGTTTCGGACAGAGAAGCCAGCAACCGAGTGCGCTGCCGTGCCGAATCATCCGGTGACCGCGGCGACGGTTGAGCGGGTGGCAGAGAATGAATCGAGGATCGATGTCGCACGCATCGTGTCTGATGCGGTCGCTGGTTCGAGCGTTCTGGAACTGCTCCAGTGAAACGCGCTTCTGTGGTGCTGCGTCCGCGCTTCCCTGCGTATCCGCATCTGAAAGTTCATCAGGTACGGATCAGGACTTATGGGGCGCCGGAGCAAGATTCTGCAAGAACGGCAGGAATCCGTATCAAGAACTCACGAAAGGCTTATGAGGGGACGGTTCAAGATGCACCCGATCCATGACATAGTGCTGACATCTGTGCCGAAGAGGGTGAGTCTGGCAGGTGGCGTATAACATAAAGGCGATTGTGACCATCAGGGCGACGACGGCAGCCGCTCTGTCTTGCGACTGCTGCGACGATCGCAAAAGGTGAAGTGCAGAGAGTTGGATACATGGACGTGATGGAAAAGAAAGTAGGTGAGAAAAGATGGAAACCGTAACATTGGAACTAATACACAAAGATTTGGAATTTGTAAAGAGCGAATTAATAGGGATAAAAGAGCGAATGAAAGATGCAGACAGTATAATGACGGAAGACGATTACGAGGCGTTGCAAGTGTATAACTTGGAAAAATCCGAGGGGAAATTAACTGCTCACGAAAAGATTAAGAAAGAGTTGGGATTATGATTTTTGATGTAAGCTATTCCAGCAGGTCAAGGAAATTTCTGAAGAGGGTAGATAAAATCCTCGCCAAAAGATTAGTCGAAAAAATAGAAAAACTCAGGGAAAATCCAATTATCCACGATACAAAAACAGTTGAAGGCTCTAAAGATTTATTTAGAATACGAGTTGGCGATTGTAGAATTCTATACGAAGTGGATTACAGAAACAATTTAATAGGTGTGGTAAAAATAGATAGAAGGAGAAGGGTTTATGATTAAATCATCAAAAAAATACATCAGCAGTTCATGAACAACCAGCCCAATGATGTTAGCACAGCCGGCAACTGGTGGGGCACGAACAACGGGACGCGAATAATGAAGAGCGGCTCGATGTCGCACGTATTGTGTCTGATGCGGTCGCTGGTTCGAGCGTTCTGGAACTGCTCCAGTGAAACGCTTGTTTCGTGGCGTTCTGTCTGCGCTTTGTACGTGCCCAATATCGAGCCCCTCTGCCAGTCACCACTCGAATATCCGCTGTAAATTATTTTTTGAGTCTATACCAAGTGAGGACTGGTTGAGAGGCTAAGTTACGAATATTTATAAAGGCTATATGACTTATAATTAAAACAGTAGAAGGTGAATATGGTGAAGACGATTCAAGACAAAGTGAAGCAATCCCTTAAGGCGGCAGAAAGTGCGGATTGTAATAGAATGAACCCTGATAGACACTAACACAGGAACGATGGTTGCTATGAAAGTTACAAAGTTGAATTTGGCAAACTACCGGGATGCTCAGGCTCTTTCCATAGAGTTAAATCCAGAACTTAACGTCTTTGTTGGGGTGAACGGCTCTGGAAAATCAACTGTTCTGGATGCAATTGCTATCATGCTTTCATGGGCAGTTAATAGAATTATTAGTTCAGGGGCATCGGGTAAACCAATCGTGGAAAGTGATGTTACTAATGATAAGTCCACTTCATCCATTCAGTTGTCATGTGAAGCAGATAGCAGAACGATAGAGTGGAAATTGTTTAAAGTTCGAAAGGGACATGCTGCTTCAGAGGGCAAGAGCAACCTGCAGGAACTGAATGATTATACCAAAGGACTTCAGAGCAATATATCTGAAACTCCAGAAAAGGTTAATCTTCCTCTGTTTGTCTATTATCCTGTGAATCGTGCGGTGGTGGAGATTCCATTAAAGATACGTGGAAAATATCGTTTTGACCTGCTCGCAGCTTATGATGGTGCGCTCCGCAGCGGTGCAAATTTCAGGACTTTTTTTGAGTGGTTCCGGGAGAAAGAAGACCTTGAAAATGAAATGCAATCTACACTTTCGGACTGGGACGTACCCGGTGGATATAAGATTCCGGACACACCGTTGGAAGCGGTTCGAAATGCATTAACAGAATTTTTACCGGATTTTTCAGATTTCACCATTCGAAGAAGCCCTCTGCGAATGGAGGTTAAGAAAAACGGCAAACGTTTAACAGTAAATCAACTTTCTGGTGGAGAACTGATCTTAATCGCAATGATTGGGGACCTGGCAAGACGAATGGCAATTGCGAACCCTGATTCCGCTAAACCGCTGGAAGGTTCAGGCATTGTACTAATAGATGAAATCGACCTGCACCTACATCCGAAATGGCAACGGATGATCGTCCCTAAGTTATTGAAGGTTTTTCCCAATTGCCAGTTCATCATATCCACCCATTCGCCACATGTTATCACCCATGTGCATCATCCAGAGAGTCTGTTCCTTCTCGAGCAAACGGATTCTGGCATTGTGGCAAGAAAGCCGAACGAGTCTTACGGGAAAAATGTGGATCGGGTACTTGAAGACCTTATGGGTCTAAAAACAACAAGACCTAACGAAGTTGATTCCGATCTTAAACGCATTTTCGAGACGATCGATGCAGGGAAACTGGAAGAAGCGCGAAATCAGATTACTGATTTAATGCATAAAATCGGAGATGATCCTGATTTGGGGAGGGCGCGGGTCCTCATCAAACGCAGGGAGCTGATTGGTAAATGAAGCATATTGTCAAAGATCAGAATACCCCTGAATTTGATGAATGGAAGGCAAGTGCCAATGATGACTGGCAGCCAACATACGAAGACTTGAGAGGCACAACAAGGATTGAAGTAAAAAATTCTCTCATGAAGGAACAGGGGTCCATTTGCTGCTACTGTGAGCGTCGGTTGACCGATGATGGTTCCCATATCGAACATTTCAATCCTCGAAGCAACAACGCTGTCAATCCTTTAGATTATGCTAACATGCTCTGTTCCTGTCAAAACCGATTGGAACAAGGAGAGCCTCGATATTGTGGGCATTTAAAGGGCGATTGGTTTGACAACCAGCTTCTTGTTTCGCCGTTGGATCCGGGCTGTGAGGGGCATTTTGCCTATACCGCAGACGGTGAGATTCAGCCTGCCAGAGGATCCGATGATGCGGCAAGAATGACAATTGAAAAACTGGGATTGAATAGTACTAAACTCAGCGACCGTCGCAAGAAAGAAATAGATCCGTTTTTGGATGAAAACTTAAGTGAGCGAGAATTTTCTCAATTTGTGAGTGGTTACCTCAGAAAAAATACTGGTGGAATGTTTGGAGAATTCTGGACGACTATCGATTACATATTTGTGCGAAATGTCCAGAATAAGGAACGCTAACAAGATTGAAAGTTGTTGGAATAATTTTATTTTTTAACCGAGAACAAGGCTATTTTACTGAAGTCACCAAAACCCGTCCCCGAAAACCATATCACCAGATCCAGCCAACCGGATAACCAAAATGATCATACTATCAGGCGGAACCGGAACACCAAAACTCCTTGCAGGGATGAGAAAGATCATCCCGGAAGAGGAGATCACAGTGATCGTGAACACGGCAGAGGATACGTGGGTTTCTGGAAACTTTGTCTGCCCTGACATCGACACGGTTCTGTACCTGTTTGCAGACACAATCGATGCCGAAAAATGGTGGGGCGTCCGCGACGACACATTCACAACCCACGAATCGCTGAAACGAGCCGGGCACCACGAGATCATGCGGATCGGGGATAAGGATCGTGCGACCCACATCCTGCGGTCAGACCTGATCCGAAAGGGCAGCACCCTCACAGAAGCGATCCGTGAACTGGCGCGCTCATCCGGCATACGAGCCAACGTTCTTCCGATGACCGACCACCCGGTTGCAACACACATCACCACGCCTGCGTGCGAGATGCACTTTCAGGAGTACTGGATCACGCATGGTGGCGATCCTGACGTGCTCGGCGTAAACATCCATGGCATCGACAATGCCGCGCCGTCTGATGCGGTACTCTCCGCCCTTGATAGCAACGATTCGGTCATCATCGGTCCGAGCAATCCGATAACAAGCATCGGTCCGATACTGAGACTGCCGGGGATGCGCGAGATCCTGCACGAGAAGAGGGTGGTTGCGGTAAGCCCGATCATCGGCGATGCGCCTGTCAGCGGACCTGCCGGAAGACTCATGCATGCGTGCGGATACGAGGTATCCTCGGCAGGCGTGCTCGAATGTTATCGCGATCTTCTGGGCGATCTTCCGGACGTCTTTATAATCGACAGGGATGACATCGAGATCGGCATCGAAACCGGTGGCGTCGAGATCGTGCGTGCAGATACGATGATGACATCTGTTGGTAAGAGTGAGGCGTTGTCCCGGCGAGTTGTTGATTCGTTTCGGAATCTGCCGGCACAAGTATCAAGGTAGGAGGGCAAGTTGGTAGCCCCGGCGGAAAGCCGGGTGACAGGTTTATAGATACGCGGCAGAAGACCCTGCTACTTGTAATGTGCTCTTGCGGAACGCATCGATGCCATCGCCAGCAGGGCGGGGCATTAGCGGGGATGAATGCCGCACCATACGACTTAAATACAATGACATCGTTGCTATCACTACGTTCGTTGGGTAGACTCGCCTGGTCGCGTTAACGTATGGCTCTGTCACATGTAAAGTCGCAAGAGCACGAACTAAAACACCTGTAATGCCCTGCCCTGCTGGCAGTGGCATCG
>JAYEFK010000003.1:0-2778 GCA_034658575.1 Methanobacteriota archaeon | reverse complement strand
CTATTCGTATTTTGTATTATTAATATCAAACTAAAGCAGCTTAAAATTAATATTGAACTGGATGATGGATATTTGAAGGAGATAAAATCAGTGGCGTTTACAATCAAAAATGTTATATATAATCAATCATAATTAAATAAATAGTACCATGTTAGTGTCCTACTTTCATATCAAACTCAACCACCATTATGACAGCTAACACAAAAGGACTGGACTTAAGACGCGCATGGGATGAGATGCGGAACCAGAGAATGATGCCGATGAGGATCGGATACGACCCCGAATTCCGGGCTAAACTTGCAGAAGACCACAGAGAGATCGCCAGGTACAACGATTACGAATACGAAAAGGAAAGCGACAGACGCGCTTGGCGGGATACTGGATGAGAACTCCCGGGTTCTGGAGATCGGCGCGGGACCCGGAACGCTGACGATACCGCTTGCCACGAAAGTGATAGCGGGGTTGTTGTGATCGAATCATCAGAGGTGGCGGTAAGATCTCTTAAGAAGAATCTCGAGGATCGCAGCCTTGAAAATGTCGAGATAGTGAACAAAAACTGGATGGACGCGGGCGAGCGTGAGCTTGGAGGCGGTTTCGATATGGTCGTCTGCTCTCATTTCCTGTGGCAGATGAAGGACCTCAAAAAACATCTGGAGAAGATGGAAGACGCGTCAAGGAGGTACTGTGCGGTGATACAACCGGCAGGAAGAGACGATATGCTAAAGGAGATCTGGACTGAGATAACGGGGGCGAGTTCGATCCTGACGCCGATTACTTCGCTTACCTGATACTCAGGCAGTTAGGGCGGCTCGTGGATGTGCGAATCATAAATTACGGCGCGGAACTGGACTTTGAGCAGGAAGTGAGGTACATAGCGAGTTTTATTGGCAAATACGTGGAGGTTGATCATCGCACGAAGGAGATGCTTGAACAATACATCTCTTCGAAAGGTCTCTATAGGGAGACGCAATCGGCAGTGGTGATGTGGTGGGAGATTCCTGCTCAATAAATCCCAATAAGTTTGGATTTTCATTCAAAACCTAATATTTGTAGGGACAACTATTTGCATACCTAACATCCAACTTACCGGATGCAGGCATACGCTTGCGGTAGACTCGAAAAACCCGCATCTATGTAGCGACATATACCGCCTCCTGAATGGTTTGTTGCGGGGGTGTGGTACGGGGATGGGCAGGGAGTGGGGTAATCTCTCATACGCATCCCCGGCGATATGCTGCAAATCGGGACGGATGACAGCAGCATCTCAAACGATGCGAAAATCGAATCGGTGAACTTCATGGAAAACGTACAACAACTGACCAGATGCCCGAAGTGCGGAAAACGTCTGTACGGATGCGGACATATACAGATCTGCAGCATATACGGCTACTGGACACTAAAAGGGACTGCGAGGATGGATTCTATCGTTGCCATTTGAACCTCGTTTTTCCACCAGGAGAATTTGTGTGTGTTCATGCCCATGATCTTAAGAATCCTGATTTGTCCGGGTTTTTGAATTTAGTCGAGTTTTTGTAGGGCAGGATATTTGCATACCTAATTTCCTGTTTATAGGGTGTAGGCAAACCAGGTAGTTTCAAAAAATCGTAGCATATCCGCAGAATGGCATCGGACACGTCGGGGCTAAAAAACGTGGCAGGTTTAATAAAACACCCACAAACTCGCGCCTGCACGGTCCGATGGATATGCTATAGACGGGGTTGTAGAGTGGTTTTGAATGGATGCACGTCGCTCTTGTGAAGGGTAATGTCGGGCGCAGTTGCGGAAGTGGGATGCTGATCGTTGCGATGATGTTTGCAGCACTCACCTGCTGACAACAGACATATACACAGGACCCGGATACGTCACCGGTGGCGCATATATGGCACAGTGCCTATATCCTGATCTCTTCGCAGACTCAATCTTTCCAGTATACATCAGGAGTATCTTGAGCGGTTCCCGGGTGTGGAGATACCGGATAGGATTTTTGTGTACCTGGCGAGTGAGCCATAAAGATCAGTGCCGATGCTCCTTGCAAGAGTTCTCATCGGTCGCTTCCATAAGCTTCCCCTGCTGCCATGCCTCGATTGTATCGCGCACCGTACCCGCGGCACCTACGAAGACGTCGATTCCGAACTGCTCGAACATCAGAACAGCCTTCGGTCCAAGCCCCCCACAGAGCATGATATGAGTACCGGTCTTTGATATGAACTCCGGGGGCAGCCCGACGCCACCCATATGCTCGCTGGTATTCGGGGTCACCTCAACCTCATTCGTGTCGAGATCGACGATCGTGTATGTCGGAACCCTGCCAAAGTGCTGACCGACAGGAGCGTCGATACCGCCCTCTCCTTCTGTTGGAATACATACTTTCATCTCTTCTTCGCCTCTTGTTATTTCACGTTGTTCGTTTGTCTTGCGATCAACTCTATTAATACTGTGTATGTGATAGGGATGCCAACCTGGTTCTTCTCGCTTGTGTCAAACATGAATGCGCACAAATGGATAAATCGCACGAAATTGGTGTACATGCCCGGGTACCCTGTGGTAGGAACCACAAGATTACACAGATTTCCACAAGATTTCTGTGTTAATCTTGTGTAATCTCGTCTGTTGACAAGAAGTTGCATCACAGATTGCCTAACCAGCTGCCCCCTCCATTCGGGGTAATCCTACCGCGGAATGCGTGGGTGGCAACGCCCACGCAGTATGCCCGCACAACAACGTGGAAAATCTGATAGTCCGGTTTAGATCAACTGCAAGGATAAAAGCACCATGAAG
>JAYEFK010000002.1:0-2784 GCA_034658575.1 Methanobacteriota archaeon | reverse complement strand
AGAGATTTCAGGGATCATGGATACGTTGTCTTCGATCCGGAGGATAAAGGATGAACCACACCAAAAAAGCACTCCAAAACGTCAGAGGTGAGGTGTACACCGATCTTGCGACGATGTACTGCTATTCAACCGATGCGAGCATCTATCAGGTCATGCCGGATGCCGTTGTCTGCCCGGTAGATGCAGAAGACGTCCGCGAGTGCGTGAAGGCGGCAAAGGAACTTGGAATTTCCGTCACAGCAAGGGCTGCCGGAACCAATCTCGCAGGAAGCTGCCTTGGCAGGGGGATCATTCTGGATATCTCAAAGAATATGAACCGGATTCTCGGCATCGTGGAGGATGCCGGGGAGTTCTTTGTGGATGTGGAGCCAGGGGTTGTAATAAACGATCTTCAGGCATATCTCGGGGAGAAAGGGTTATTTCTCCCGTCAGACCCGTCGAGTTCTGAGATCTGCATGGTAGGCGGAAATATCGGGACGAAGGCGAGTGGAGCGAAGTCTGTGAAGTACGGAACCACAGATGATTACGTTGCCGATGTGGAGTTCGTATCAGCCGACGGCGAGATCATCGACACCGCCAGAGCAGAGACCATCCCTGACCGTATATCCGGGGGATTACTCGGTCTAAAAAAACAGATACTTGCTGACACCGATACAATCACACGTCTCGAATCGAAGAGGGGAGTAAAGACTGCAAGCGGGTACAACCTCCGGGGGATGCTCGATCAGAATCATATCGGCGGGATGATCACACATCTGATGTCAGGGAGTGTCGGAACACTCGGCATCTTCACACGAATACGGCTGAAGGTTCTCGGAATCGTATCGGGAAAGGCTATCAGTGCGATCTACTTCAAAAAGCTATACGATGCCGGCGATGCAGTCCAGCACATCAAGAAACTCGATCCCTCAAAGATCGAGATGATGGACTCGACTTCTCTTGAAATCGTCAGGGCAGAGCATCCCGACATGGGCATACCTGCGAATGCACGTGCGCTTTTCGTTGAATTCGAGGGTGACGACCGAAAATCGAAGATAGCTGGTCTTGAGAGGATGATCCATGAGCGGTATGATGTTCGTTCAATTTTTTCCGAATCAGAGGATGAAGAAGTGCAGGAAAGGATATGGGCTGTCAGAAAATCGCTCGTCCCGATCCTGACAAACTACGATGAAGATATAAAGCCGGATGCGTTCATCGATGACGTTGCAGTCAGTGTACCCGATCTTGCACCACTGATAAGCGATCTGCATGAGATATTCGATGAATATGGCATAACCTCTGCCGTCTACGGACACGCAGGATCGGGGAATCTGCACATCAGACCGATGCTGAACTTAAACGACCAAAAAAACATCGACCTGATGCCTGAACTGGTTGACCGGGTCTATGACGTGGTTTTTAAGTATGGCGGCACCATGACCGGCGAGCACGGGATGGGGCGTCTCAGGACGATGTTTCTCAAAAAAGAGTGGGGTGGAAGGATATACGGTTACATGCAGCAGATAAAGGAGATTTTTGACCCTGCCGACATCCTGAATCCGGATGTAATCTTCAGCGATAGGCAGATCACGGATGATCTAAAATACCCAACAGAATATATAAATAAATTTGAGAAGAAGTGCATCAACTGCGGGTACTGTAAATCGGTCTGCCCGATATCGATCACGCTGAAAGGGGAATCAGGTTCGAGGTCATTTCTACAGCTTGCAAGGTTCCGAAAACTCGAAAATCCATGCCATGGCGAGTCGCGCAGTGCAGGAAAGACGCTTGACACCTGTCTCGGCTGCTTAAGGTGCGCGACCAGATGCCCGAGCCATGCGAGTATCGGAGAGCTGCTCTTTTCCCAGAAGAGCCCGCCCATTTATGTCAGACAGGCGATGCGTACATGGGCATCTGATTACAACCGATTCGAGCGGTATGCACGATTCTTTGGGAGGATTGGAACTCCTGCGGCAGGGCTGCTCCTTGGGAGGGATCTTCCGAAGATCAGGAGAGCGCCGCTGGTACTCGATGAGTGTGTGCAGGAACAGAATCCGGATGCGATGAACGTCGCGGTGTTTGTGGGGTGTGCATCCGCGCTCTTTGACGACCGGGTCACCGAATCGATGATCAGGCTGCTTGCAAAGAGTGGATTCAACGTCTTTATCCCGGAGCAGCAGTGCTGCGGGCTTCCGATGATCGAGGAAGGGATGTACGATCTGGTAAAGGAGACCGCAAGGAAGAACGTCGCCGCATTCGCTGACGAGAGATATGACGCCATCGTGACCTCGTGCGCCTCCTGCACCATGATGCTCAAGCGGTTCGGGGAACTGCTGAGTGGGGATGAACTGGGCGACGCCGCGGCGAGGGTATCATCGATCACTTATGATATCGGCGAGTTTCTTGCAAAGCATCTTGACGATAGCATGTTTTCGGGAAAGAAACTGGATATCCGTGCTGCATATCACAATCCCTGCCATCTCGCCGCGGCTGGCGTTGAGAACGGGGGCGGGATACTTGCGAAGGTTGCAAGCGAGTTTGTCGAACTTGAGGATGGGTGCTGCGGCGGGGCTGGCACATACAGTTTCTTGCATTCGGATCTCTCCGAGAGGATATTCGAGCGAAAACTTGACAACATCCGAAAGATCGATCCTGATGTGGTTGTCACCACCTGCCCGAGTTGCGAACTTCAGTTCAGGCACGGTCTTGCGAGGAACGGGGTGGACTGCGAGGTGCGGAATATCGTCGAGATTCTGGACCGGTATTATGATGAGAACCGGGTTTGAGGTTTGCGCCGTATCTGAA
>JAYEFK010000001.1:0-12199 GCA_034658575.1 Methanobacteriota archaeon | reverse complement strand
GCAGGTAAATGGGTGCGGATGGATGAAAGAGAGCTATTGATGGACAACCGGGGCTGGGAAAAAGGGTCATCAAGAAAATACGCGCCCGAAACAAAACAACAAATTATAAGAATAAGAGAGGACTTAGAGAAAGAAGATAGCTATTTCATCGGTTCGGAAGTGGTCAAGAAGAATTATGAAAACCAGACCGGCGAAGAGGTCACGAAGTCTTACGTAGATTGTGTATTGAAGGATGCGGGGATGGCGAGAAGCCCGAAGAAGAAGAAAAAAGGACGGAGCAAGTACATGAAATACCCGGAATATACGCTGACCAAATTGGGAAAAAGTATGATGAGTATCGATTTCATTGGCCCAAAGTATCTCAAAGGCTCTGACAACCGAATTAATTTCCTCTCATGTAAATATATCCGCCCGGAAAAACTTGGCATAGTAAAGAGGATTGACGGACAGACTACTGAACAGGCAATACGGGTATTGGAAGAAATATGGATGACACACCCGATCCCCGAAATATTGAAAATTGATAACGATTCCGCATTCGGGGCTAATCTCCCGCATGAAAAGCACATCGGCAAACTCGCATTCTTCCTGCTTAATTTGGGTGTTTATCCCCTCTACATCGCTCCAAGAAGCCCGTGGAACAATGGTCAGGTGGAAGGATTTAACAGCGTCTTTTCAAAAAAATTCTGGAATAAGCTGCAATTCAGCGATGAACAGGAGATCGATGTTAAGATCATGGATTTTAACGTCGCGTATGAAAAATATTCTCGATTGATCTTACACAATCCGGAATTCAAAGAGGGAGATGTCAGGTATATGGGGGATTTTAAAGACGTTAATCTTGGGAATAAGCACGTTAAATACTTCAAGGCTGACAAAATCTATTTTTTAAGGATTGTGAGGAGAAATAACGATAAGGACAGTGACGAAGAATACGGATTCATTGACATTATGAAACACGAGATAAAATTATCGAAAGATTTAATTAATCTATTTATATTTTGTATTATAGATATTAAATTAAAGCATCTTAAAATTAATATTGAACTAGATGATGGATCTTTGAAGGAGATAAAATCAGTGCCGTTCATAATCAAAAATGTTATATATAATTGAGCATAATTAGATAAATACGACTATGCCAGTGTCCCACTTTCGTAGCAAACTCAACCCATAGTCAAGGCAGGTAAGAATATCCTCCTGTTCAAGTGAAGGATACTCTGTCAGGAGCTCTTCGATTGTGTCTCCATTGGTAAGCGTATGTATGATCTGATGGACCGGGATGCGGGTTCCTTTGATGCACGCTTGCCCATGGCAAACATTTGGATTGATTGAAATACGCGGATACATCATATTTTACCTCCTCATAGTCTGATTGCTTCTGCCGCAGCCTGCAGTTAGTAAAACTGCTGCTGTTTATAATGGAGTTCTCGGTGCTCCATACACCATGCGTTAGAACTCATCCCACATAAGACCATCTCCAAAATCAGAAGCTCTCCGTCCCTCACCCCATCTCCATCATCCCCCGCACCCCCTCAGGCACCTCTCCGCTCCCAACCGCAGGCGCGATCGGCGGCTGCCCGAGATCGGTAAATATCTGCTGCCCTTCCGGGCTGACCACCAGTTTCACAAACTCGAGTCCCATCCCGGGATCCCGCGCATTCTTTGGAACCGTGATCCCGTATACGACCGGCTTTCCGGTAACGAGATTGTCGTTTGCCTGCACGACCTGCACCGTCCCGTACGTATCCGCATACTCGATACTGGAGAGGTCAATCTCTGCTGGCAGTTCCAAAAACGACTGACCATGTTGCTCTGCAACGCTTCTGTAGATGAAGTAGTAGTCGATCTCCTGCGCATCCAGGCCCGCGATAAGTTCCATCTCCATGCTCCGGACCATCAGCTTCGCAGACGGATCGATGCTCTCGGATGCTGGCATGTTAAGGGTGTACGTACCGTTTGCTGCGTCATAAACCATCGCCATCGCAGAATTCGACTCGATCAGGTCCTCATAGATCATATCATCGCCGTAGTGCGCCTCTGCAAGTTGGGTCGTCATCTGTGACCTGTATCCGCACGGATCATCATTTGGATTTGAGAACCCGAACCTGACATCATCCCTTCTCAGAATCTCGTACCAGTTAGAAACGTTGATCTCGTCGGCGTACTTGCTCTCCCCGGTATACGCAAGCACGATCTGGTTTTTTGCAAACTGGAGATACCAGTCGGCGTATTCGGGATACATCATGCCCGGAATCAGCGAATAATCAGCAGACGCAACGACATCCGCCTCTTTGTGAAGTTCTGTCACCTTCCTGATGGTAGCCGCGCTGCCGGCTGCCTCGCACTGCACGTCGATACCCGGATGCGCCGCCTCAAAGACCTCCTCGAGTTTTGCAAACGGAATCGAAAGGCTTCCTGCGTGGAGTATCGTGAGCGTCCCGCTATGCACTTCCGGAGTGCCGCTGCCGCTGTCATTGGCGCTGTCGTCTAACTTCGTGTCGGTATCCGTACCAATGCACCCAAGCGCTATAACGCTGCAAAGCATTATCATTATCAGGATTGCTGTTTTTTTCATTATACCATTCCTCTGCTAAACTGAATTGAACCTGATTCACACTCCCCGTTCAAGTACCTTTCGTGTGTGAAACGTGATAGTCAAACAAAATAGATTGTTGCACGCCAACCCTTCATCAGTTGGCGCTTTGCATAACCGGTAGAGTAAGCTCCGGTATCTCGGACTCCTGCACCCGATACTCCCGCTGCATCCGGTTTCCACGCCGTTCAAGTAATCCGCGGTTATACATCCTTGCAAGATACGTGGAGACTGTGCTCAGGTTGATCTGGTCGTAGATGCGCCCGTAATGCGTCTTCACATCTGTTGATGTGAACCACACATGAGGATACTCGTATTTCAAGAACGATTCGAGGCGTTCCCTGACCGATAGCGGTGCGGACAACGGGGCATGAGAGACCGATCGCTGATCGACTGCGATCTTTGGTTTGTTTTCGGTCCCGGCTGAAAAGTCTTTGATGTACTGGATCATAGCGCCTGCCCAGTCATCACCTTCCCATTCTGTGGTATCATTACCGCTCTCGGTAGTGATCTTCAGTCGGGACATGATGTAGGGCGGGTCGTCTGACTCAGAAACACGTGCCGATACTGAACTTGCGAAACGGATCAGTGCATCCACCCAGCCGTCACCGCTTGGCTGGGTTGTGTACCGTCCATCTCTATCGGTCGTGATTTCAAGCCGGGACCTCATGTTTTTTTCCTCGATGATGTGCGCCATCCATCCCCTCAGATGTCTGGTGCTGCAACTGTGATCCGGTGATCACAGGACTGCGCGGGCCATTAACACTGTGAACATGTGAACACATTGTATATAAACTTTTTGGATGATTAACCGTGTAATCCTAAAGTATTTACGATGAGCACAACAACGCACCCATCCCAGACTAAAAATCGATACAATGATCGACTTCGTGAACTTACACATCTTTTCATTCAAACAAATACCTCTTTGTCCCATTCTCATTGCAAAAGTACATTCGTAGTATATGTATCAGTATCTTGTACTAACCACTACCTAAAGTTTGTTTGAGATGGCTATAGTTGCAACAAAGTTAAATATAGAATAACGTAATTTCCATAGGTCCAAATGGGTTTCACACCACATCTGTAAAACAAGTGAAACAAGCAGAAAAATAACCGCAGAGTGTGCGAAAGTGCGCAGAGCTTTTTTTTGTCCTTCTCCACCCCCCTTCTGGTTAAATGCCCGTGGTTCTGGCATGTCCTGTGTCAGGTAGTGCCTGTATGCTTCGAATATGCTCAAACACGCGTAACTACTCAGGTACCTAAAACTACCATCGTGGGACTTCACTATGCGGGAACTACATAGGATATTGAGCATACTGCAACCAAACAGAGAATTTAACCGCAGAGTGCGCAGAGGGACGCGGAGGGGAAATAAACTGTCAAATGCTCTGCGTTCCTCTGCGCACTCTGCGGTTATTGTTCTTGCCAGAAAGTACACGATCGTTATCGGACGACCGATCAACATACCTGAGTAGTTACAAACACGCAACCTATCCACCAGCGCAATTTCACAGAATAACATCGCGCATTCTCTCAAGAGCGCGCATGATATCTGCTTCGCTCGTCGCGTACGATATCCGGATGTGCTCTCTGGCTTGCTCGCCGAATGCTGATCCCGGCACCGTGATCACGCCCCTGCCAGCAAGTTCTGATGCGACACGATCGCCATCACCGACGCGCGGGAAAACATAGAACGCGCCAGCAGGGGTCGGGCACTCGATACCCATCTCCAAAAGTCCCTTTATCAGGAGGTCCCGCCTTGCCTTAAACGTCTTTCGCATATCCTCCACACAGTCCTGTGAACCTGTGATTGCCGCAAGTGATGCTGCTTGTGCGGCTGAGTTCGCACAGGCTTGCACATACTGGTGCACCTTGTGAAACTGCTCGATGTATTCCATCCTCGCTGCAAGGTACCCGAGACGCCAGCCGGTCATGGAATACGTCTTTGATGCAGCGTTTACTGTAACTGCATTGTCTGTGAACTCTGCAGGACTTGCATGCTCGCCAACGTAGATAAAGAACTCATAGACCTCGTCAGATAGAATTGTGAAATCGTAATCCTCTGCAAGCTCGGCAAACGCCTGTATCTCCTTTCGCGACTGGACTGATCCGCACGGGTTTGACGGCGAGTTCACAATGAGAACCTTCGTATTCGGCGTAATGTGCTCAGCCACCACATCGGGATCGAGGACGAGATCAACGAGCGGAACGCCGATCACTCTGCCGCCTGCGATGTGTGCAAGCGCACTGTATGAGACAAAACCCGGATCAGGGATCAAAACATCATCTCCCGGATCAACCAGCGCCTGCATGGCTATGTGGAGCGCCTCGCTTGCGCCTGACGTCACCATAACCTCATCAGGGCTGACAGCGATGTTGTTGTCACGCAGGAACTTTTCAGAGAGCGCGTTTCTAAGTTCCGGGATGCCTGCACCCGGCGTGTATTTGGTATGACCGCTCCTGATTGCGTCCACCGCAGCATCACAGATATGACCCGGTGTCGGGAAATCGGGCTCTCCGAGTCCGAGATTGATGCTGTCTGTGCCTGCCGCCTCGAACATCTTCCGGATGCCGGAGATGTCGATCTCTGAAACCCGGTCTGTGAATGATCTCAATTGTTTGCACCTCTCCTCTTCGGTTTCTGATAGCTGTTTTATAATTGCGGTCTCAGCAACTTAATTTTGAAGCATTCGTGGCTCCATTGTGCTGATTTCAACATTAATTACGCGGATAAACGAATGGCACTAATTCATAGTATAGTTCCATAATTATTTTATCAACACACTACCCTGCCCGCAGAACTCCTCTTCCAACAAGCACCCCGGTTGCTGCGGCGTTTACGATGTCTCTTGAAAGCCCGGTGCCATCGCCTGCGGCAAAGAGATTTCTGACGCTGGTCTCCATCTTCCGGTCAACATCGATCTCCATCGCATAGAACTTGATCTCTGGCGCGTACAGAAGCGTTGAATCGGACGCTACCCCGGGTATGATCTCGTTTAGTACCTCAAGCCCTTCGATGATATCCATCACGATCCTGTGAGGAAGCGCCATCGAGATATCGCCCGGTGTCACATCCTTGAGCGTGTTTACGACCTGATTTCGCAAAATCCTATCCTCAGTTGATCTCCTGCCCCTCCGAAGATCGCCCATGCGCTGGAGTACCGGCTTTCCGCCTCCGATGGTGGTTGCGAGTTTCGAGATCGAGATGCCATATCTCGTTGTATTCTCGATTGGGTGTGTGAGACTGATCCTGACAAGGAATGCGAAATTCGTATTTTCAGATTGCTGGTTCTTCATAGAGTGCCCGTTCGTGGCTATGAATCCGGGATATTCCTCCTTGACGACAAAACCGTTTGCGTTTGTGCAGAATGTCCTTACAAAGTCGTCATACCGCTTGGTATGGATGTGGAACTTTGGATCGCGGTTGATGCGTGTGACCGGATCCATGATGATCGCGGGTACTTCAACACGTACACCGACATCGATGCTTCCGTAACTGGCAGCGATCCCGTGCTTATCAACCATCTCATCCACCCAGTTTGCACCGATCCTCCCGGGTGCTGCAATCACACATCCCGCTGTGATAGTCCTGCCGTCACCGAGAACAACTCCCTTGCACTCGTTATCGCTGATGATAAGGTCAGAGACATCGGTGTTCAGCAGAAACTCGATCCCCCTATCTACAAGACTCTCCTTGAAGTTACTGATGACGATCGGAGCATTGTCTGATCCAATGTGTCGCTGCGGTATGTTGATGAATCGCGCCCCCACCGATGCAGCACGCCGCTTCAACCGCTCCACAACCGCTACATTCGGATCGCTGATCGCATCGGGCGCTCCATATTTGAGAAAAACCTCATCCACATGACGGACGACCTCCCATGCCTCTTCCTTGCTGCCGGTCAGTATGGCGAGATCCCCGCCGATATCAGGACGCAGATTCAGCGTGCCGTCAGAGAACGTTCCCGCGCCGCCGACTCCGGACATAATGGCACATGGCGTGCAGTGCACGCACACGCTGCTTCGTTTCATCGGACAGACGCGCTCATCGATATCCTGCCCGCTGTCGATCATCAGCACACGAAGGTTGGAATCTGCCAGTTCGTCTGCTGCGAACATACCAGCGGGACCTGCGCCGATGATCACTACGTCATAGTCATTGGTCATCGTATTCTTGTATGGCTGTAGGATATATATCTGTGATGGTGGGGTCGGTCCGGGCGCTGGTGCATCTCGTACTTGACTGATGTCTTGCAGCGGGGCTGTCACCTTGCAACGCTTGCCATAAGACTGAAAAATAAAAACAAGAGCGAAGAGAGGAATCGCTCCCTTCGTTCGCCATCGCCTGTACTGCCGCCTACCCTCTGCGCCGCATCATCGCGTAAGCGACTGCAAGCATCCCTGCAATCGCGAATACTGCTGTGAACCCGGGCGCACCCTTCTTCGCCGCCCCTGCCATCGTGTCTGTATTCCATGAGTTGACCCGCCTGTTCATTTCTGAGTGGGGGGATTTCGCCCACCTTTTTTGATTGGTCACGCCCACCCGGTTTGGCTCTACTCTGATTCGTAATGTTGGTGACTTCCTCCCCGCTGCAAGCAACGGGGCTTCCTGCTTCGACGAGCCGCTCATGCTAAACTCTCCACAGGCGTTAATTCGACACAGTCCGTGCCTACATGCTTATTTAAGATGTTGATTGCAGCGTTATGATCTCGATCCATGACAGCCCCACAATCAGGACATCGGTATGTCCTCTGTGAAAGTGGCATCGACTGGATGCAGCTGCAAACAGAGCATTGTTTTGATGTGTTTCTTGGATTAACCAGTTCTACGACGCAACCAGCGTATTCTGCTTTGTAGGTCGTGAAATTGATTAACATGTTCCAGTATAGTTTATGGAAGCCAAAACAACCAGTCTGCGGCATTCATCCCCGCTACAAGTAGCGGGGTCTTCTGCCGCGTATCTATAAATATCCCAGCTGCCCTTCCACAACCTGAAAACCCCCGCGCCACCGAAAAATCTTTTTGATCTGTCCGCCACTGAAGTACTCATGATCGATATTGGAATCATCGGCGGCTCAGGATACACCGGCGGGGAACTGACCAGACTGCTCCTGCAGCACCCGGAAGCGAAGATCAGAATCGTGACATCCAGGCGGCTCGCAGGCACTCCTGCGACAGACGTCCACAGGCACCTCGCAGGGCTAACCGATCTGGCTTTCGTTGACCCTGTGCCATCGGAGATCGCTTCTGCGTGCGAAGTCGTGTTCACGGCAGTACCGCACGGTGCTGCGATGGATATCGTCCCGGAACTCCTCACGTGCGGTACGCGCGTCATCGACCTGAGCGCGGATTACAGGCTGCCGCAACAGGTCTTCGAAGACACATACAAGCGTCCGCATACCGATCCGAGAGATGGGGGTGCGGTCTTTGGTCTTCCTGAACTGCATCAAGGAATCGCAGAGGCAGGTCTTGTCGCAAATCCGGGCTGCTACCCGACAGGTGCGATACTTTCGGCAGCACCGCTCACAAGCGAAGGATCGATTGAGTATGCGATCTTTGATTCCAAATCGGGGGTATCCGGGGCAGGCGCAGATCCATCAGCCATCTCGCATTACCCGAATCTCGCAGAGAACGTCCGTGCTTACAACCTCACCGCGCACAGGCATCTGCCAGAGATCGTTCAGGAGTTAAGCCAGCTGGATCGCTCGCTCGATAACATTTATTTCACGCCGCATGTCGTTCCTGCCATTCGCGGGATTCTGACAACAGCGCACCTCATCCTGAACAGGGAGCAGGATTATGACTCGGTACTGGAGCTGTATAATGCGTTCTACCGGGATAAACCGTTTGTGCGGGTGCGAGACAGCATCCCGGATCTTTCGGATGTACGCGGCTCAAACTTCTGCGACATCGGGATTGCCTGCGGGGGGCGACGCGTTGTCGTGGTATCAGCGATCGACAACCTCGTGAAAGGCGCGTCAGGGCAGGCGGTCCAGAACATGAACCTGATGTTTGGTCTTCCTGAGACCGCGGGACTCCTGACGCCTCCGCTGTCGCCGTGAACCGGCCCAAGAACGGCTGGTATTAGAATTCAGACGCTCTGGTCCAGTAGCGGCATCACTCCAGCCAGTTCTGTCCGCAGTTCCCCGAGTGTGGCACACCGCTCGGCACAGGCATTGTGCTGGTGGATGCTCTCCTCATTGATCTGCTTGATCGAGATCATGGAGTCGTCTGGCAGATCCGGGAATTCCTTCACGATCGAATGAGCCATCGTCCGGACACAGTCCTCAACGAATTTCGGGTTCCGGTGTGCGGTATCGACCACGGATGCCTCGTCAGACCGCTTGAGCAGTTCGAATATCTTAGAACTCATTGAGTTCTCGGTGATTTCGATCAGTTTCTCAATCGAGACATCATATCCGTCATGCACCTCGATGGAGATGGTCCCGCGTCCGCGCTGGTTATGGGTCGCCATCGGAACCCTGCTCAAGAACTGCGCAATCGTGGCATCAGGAACTCCGAGATCGCACAACTCATTTCTGGCGCGGTCATGCATGATCTCCTGGGCACACGGACATGCAGTCATCCCGAGAACCTCTGCGCCAACGAGTTTCCGAACCGTGATATCGCCGTCGTTGCCGGATCGGGTGGCGGTCGCCTCTGCAAAGATGTTAGCCACGCCCTGACAGTGTATCTCTGTCACAGGAGTCACCCGCTTGACTACATACTCGCTGTTCATCTGCACCTCGGCGCGGGACGCGTACTCGTGCTTGGTCAGGAGGCGGCGTGCAACAACTCCGCAGAGCTCCTCTATCTCGTACACCGGCGCCTCGACCGCCTCCTCCAGAACCTCATCGATCGTCTCGAAGTTCCTTGAGAGGTTCGCGCCCTTCCTGTCAGGCGGCAGGTCCACGAAGATGTTGAACCGTGCGATGAGCACGATCGGGCGCTTACCCTCACGCGCAATCTCGATCAGTTTCTTGACATCGGTCACGCCGACGCGCGTCAGGTTAATCGGGATTACAGGGCGGGTTGCCTGAATGTCTGGCAGTTCGACCACAGGTATTTTCATGATATTATTCTCCGACTGAGTAATCTGGTTGTGTGCTGTGTTCGGTAATATATAACTCTTGCGGACGACTGTGTGCTCTTCACCGCGTGGTGTCCGGATCAAGGATGTACTACCCGGGTTCACCGCGGTATCCATGATCGCAGGGATGCTTGCGGTCGCTTACGCGATGATGCGGCGCAGAGAGTAGGCGGCAGTACAGGCGATGGCGAACAAAGGGAGCGATCCCTTCACCGTTTTTCTTTTTTGTGCTCGGGGCTGCTGATGCATCCGAAAGTCTTAAATATCAATGCATCCATTTCGTGTATCATGGTTGTCACACTACTCCAAACACCGATCGAGCTATCCAATTACCCGCTTGTAATCGGGCTTGCCATACTCGTATACGCTGTTTTTGCGATCCGGTTCACCAAGGTTCACGTGGCGCTGCTCTCGACACTAACATTTGCCATAATCTATGTGATGCTGATCGCACTCGGCGCTCTCTCATCATAATGCCTGATAAGACTGTGCTTACACTCTAACGCAGTTCCTCGGTGTTCAAGTTAATCGAGATCTCTGCGATATCAGCCCCGTATTCGGAAATCCGCCGCAGGCTCTCAAGGATGAAGCTGACCTCTGTTAGGTTGCATTCCTTCCGGATCTCCTTGTCGATTGCAATCCCCATCGCAACGACCTCTGCCGCATCTGTTATGACACTGTTTGCATCCTTTGTACTCTCCTTCGAAAGCGATGCTATCCCCCTCATAAAGACGCCGTGCGCCACTTCCCCCATCTCGCAGATCCGGTCGATCGATTCAACCCCGCTATCCAGTTTGATGATGTTTCGCGCAATCTTTTCGGCGTGATCGCCGATCCGCTCCATGCTCTTTGCGATCAGCCGATACCCAAGGCATTCCCGCGGATAGGTTATCCCGATCTTCTCAGAAAGTCTGGGATCTTCGATAGCTGCCTTCAACTGCCTTACGATCAAGAGGTAGAAGCGGTCAACCTCGTCATCCCTCTGGATGATGTCCTCCGCAAGTTCCAGATCGCGATCACGAAGCGCATGTAAGGCATCCTCATGCATCGAGGAGATGAGCCGGGTCATGCTCTGCATCGCTTTCGCAAGAGGCAGATCGCGGTAGTTAAGGAGACTCTGCAGGATCAGTTCATCGTGCGACTCCCCAACCACCTCAAGCCCGATTAAGCGCTGCCGCACAGCATCCTTGATCCATTTCCGGTCGGACGCGCCAAAACCCCCGGGCGAGATCAACTTTATGATATCGTATCCGACCAGATAGTGCGCAACCAGCAGTCTGAGATTGTTATCCTGGCTCTCGCCCGGGACCAGTTTGATGGTCGCCTCGTATATCTGTTCATTGGTCTTTGGCTGCGTGGTCAGCAGAAGCGACCGGTCTGGCTGCGGCGCAAGGAAAATCTCGTCTCCTGCGGAGAGCCCGATCTCTCGTGCCCACTTGATCGGCAGCGATACGATGAGTGTTGCGCCGCCTGTAATCTGCACCTTCCTCTTCTCTGGGGTCATGTTCTATATAGTATATCTATGTACTATATAAACGATACCAATATGTACCATGACGCCTGAACGAAAGCGTATGATCACGCCCGAGGAAGTTGAGCACATCGGATGGCTTGCACGCATAAAACTGACCGGAGAGGAAAAGGAGCAGTATGCAGAGCAGATGAATGATATCCTTGACTATTTTGGTAAGGTAGACGAGATAAAGACCGATGTCGAACCGACATACCACGTACTCGAACTTCACAACGTATTCAGGGATGATGTGACTTTTAGTTCACTGGAACAGGACGCATCGCTTGCAAACGCTCCGAATAAGAAGGATGGGTTTTTCAAGGCTCCAAGGATTATGTGATCTTTTTTCGTAACTACTCAGGTACCCAAAACCACTATCGAGGGACTTCGCTATGCAGGAACTATCCGGGACATGGGGCATACTGCAACCAACAGGGAATTTAACCGCAGAGTGCGCAGAGAGGCGCAGAGAGGAAATAAGCGGTTAAGTGCTCTCTCGTTCCTCTGCGCCCTCCGCGGTTATTTTTCTTGTCAGAAAATACAGGATCGCAATCGGGAGACCGATCAACATACCTGAGTAGTTACCTTTTTTCTTTATCTGTGGAAAGTTTTGGAAAAGTCTGTAGGGGTTCTACAGTAACTATAATGAATCATGGCTTACCATTTTCAATATGATGCCGGAGGGTGGAATGAAAGATCAAGCAAAAGAGAAGGTCAAGAAACTTGCCCGACGCTTCAGGTACAATCTCGACGTCTACAAAAAATCAACATAGAATGAAACGCAGGTAAGGCGGGAATTCATTGACCCGTTCTTTGAAGCTCTGGGCTGGGATGTGGGCAATACACAGGGTCATGCAGAGCAATACAAGGATGTTGTTCACGAGGATGCGATAAAAGTGGGGCGTTCGACCAGAGCGCCGGATTATAGTTTCAGGATTGGCGGTCAGAGGAAGTTCTTTGTCGAAGCGAAGAAACCATCTGTAAACATAAAAGAGG